>UQZC01000006.1 GCA_900545505.1 uncultured Collinsella sp. | reverse complement strand
GTACGATTCGGCTGGCGCGGATCGGAAGCGCTGGGCATGCGAAACCTCCTCGTTTTTACGATCGAGCCACGTCTGCAAAAACAGGCTGGCGGCAATCATGTCGATCTTGCCCCTCATCTGCTTTTCGTTGAGGCCCTGCTCGCGCAGGATACGCTTAGCCTCTTGCGAGGACAGACGCTCGTCCTCAAACTCCAACGGAAGATCGAGCTCGTCGGCAATCTTTTGCGCCACAGCGGCAACGCGCTCGGCCTGAGGGCCGGGCTCACCGGCCATGGTCAGGGGACGTCCGCTTACCAGGATGTCGGGCTCATAGTCCTCGACCAGGTAGCGGAACGTCTTGGTCATACCGGTGACCTCGGCGGCCGGGAGCACCTTGACGGGCATCGCCATCTTGCCATCACGGCTCGAGACGGCGATGCCAATCCTGGTCTCCCCTATGTCCAGCGAAAGCGCGACCACAGTGACTTCTTAGATTCTTAGGCGCCGAGCGCGGTCTTGGCGGCCGCGAGGGCATCGGCGATGCCGGCAGCATTCTTGCCACCGGCCTGGGCCATGTTGGGACGGCCCCCACCGCGACCGTCGACCAGACCCGCGATCTGCTTGATCACATTACCGGCGTGGAACCCGGCCTTCACGGCGTCATCGGAGCCGGCAGCGAGCAGGGCCGGAGTGCCCTTCTCAGTCACGCTGGCGACGACACAAGCGACAGGGCCGGCGACCTTCTGGTGCACGGTATCCCATACGTTGCGCAGGTCGGCAGCCTCAAGGCCCTGGAGCTCAGCAACGACGAGCTTGTAGCCACCGAGCTCGACAGCACCCTCGATGGCGCTGGAAATGGCGTCGGAGGAACCACCGGTCAGAGCCTTTTTGAGCTTGTTGGACGTCTCGCGCAGCTCGACCTGCAGGTTCTCCACACGGGCGGGAACCTCGTCGACGCGGCACTTGAGCGCAGCAGCGGCGGCGTCAACGAGTGCCAGGCGGTCGGCCATATAGTCGAGAGCACCCTTAGAGGTCACGGCCTCGATACGGCGGACGTTCGAGCCCGTAGAGGACTCGGAAATAATCTTGAACAGGCCGATCTCGGCGGTGTTGGCAGCGTGCGTGCCACCGCAGAGCTCGCGAGAGAACGGCTGGTCCTCGGCGCCCACGGAGACGACGCGGACGACATCGCCGTACTTCTCTCCAAACAGAGCGACAGCGCCGGCAGCCTTAGCCTCGTCGATGCCCATAACACGGGTCACGACCGGCTTGGAGGCGAAGATCTGCTGGTTGACCAGGTCCTCGACAGCCTTGAGCTGCTCGGAGGAAAGGGCCTCGAAGTGCGTGAAGTCAAAGCGCAGGTGCTCGGGCGTCACCAGCGAGCCGGCCTGGGAGACGTGCTCGCCCAGGACCTGCTTAAGGGCGGCGTCGAGCAGGTGCGTGGCGGTGTGGTTGCGGCGCAGGAAGCCACGGCGTTCGGCGTCGAGCGCGGCGGTAACAGCGGCACCGACAGCCAGCGTGCCATCGGCAACGTGCGCGACGTGGGCATACAGGCCGTTGTGGTTCTTGGTGTCGGCAACGGTCAGAACAACGCCCTCGGCGGAAAGCTTGCCGGCATCGCCCTGCTGACCACCCATCTCGGCATAGAACGGGGTGCGGTCGAGCACGACCTCGACATCCTCGCCCGCGGCTGCGGACTCGACGGACTCGCCGTTGCGCACGATGGCGACAACCTTGGCGCCCTCGATCACATCGTTGTCATAGCCGTCGAACTCGGTCGCTGCGACCTTGTCGGAAAGCTCGACCCACACGTCGTTGAAGCAACCCCAGGCGTCGCCCTTGGCGTTAGCGCGGGCGCGGGCCTTCTGGTCCTCCATGCAGGCGGTGAAGCCGTCCATGTCGACGTCGTGGCCAGCAGCGCCGGCGATCTCGACAGTCAGGTCAATGGGGAAACCAAAGGTGTCGTGCAGCTTAAAGGCAACGTCGCCCGGAAGGACGGCGCCGTCGGCGAGCGCGGCCAGGGCCTCGTCCAGGTAAACACGGCCGTTGTCGAGCGTCGTGGAGAAGCGCTCCTCCTCGGAGGCGACAATACCCTTAACGAGCGCGACGTTCTTGAGCAGCTCGGGATAGGCCTCGCCCATCTGAGCGTTAACCTCGTCGATGAACTTGGTCAGGAAGGCGCCCTCGATGCCCAGCAGGCGGCCGTGGAACACGGCGCGGCGGAGCAGGCGGCGAAGGACGTACTCGCGACCCTCGTTACCGGGAAGGATGCCGTCCGAGATCATAAAGTCGACGGCACGGGAGTGGTCGGCGATGATACGCAGGGAGCGGCTGGCGCCAGAGTAATCGTCGGCGTCATAGGTCTTGCCGCTGATCTCCTCGCCCAGCTTGATGAGGTGCTGCATCAGATCGCCGTCGTAATTGGCGGTCTTGTGCTGCATGATGGCAGCCATGCGCTCCAGGCCCATGCCCGTATCGAGGTTGCGGTGCGGCAGCTCCGGCATGGAGCCGTCCTCCTGACGGTCGTACTGGGTAAACACGAGGTTCCAGAACTCAAGGAAGCGGTCGCAGTCGCAGCCGGGCTTGCAGTCGGGGCTGCCGCAGCCGACCTCCTCGCCCATGTCAAAATAGATCTCGGAGCACGGACCGCAGGGACCAGTGGGGCCAGCGGCCCAGAAGTTGTCGTCCTCACCCAGGCGGGAGATGTGGTCCTCGGCAACGCCCAGAGAACGCCACACGTCGTGGGTCTCGTCGTCCTCGGTAAAGACGGTGAAGTACAGGCGATCGAGCGGCAGCTTGAACTCCTTGGTGATGAGCTCAAAGGCCCAGGCGCAAGCCTGCTCCTTGGAGACGCCGCCAAAAGAGAAATCGCCGAGCATCTCGAAGAACGACAAGTGACGGCCGTCCTCGCCGATGCAGTCGATGTCGTTGGTGCGGACGCACTTCTGGCAAGAGATCGCGCCGATCTCCTTCATGGTCTTCTTGCCCTGGTAGTACTCCTTAAACTGGTTCATGCCGGCGTTGGCAAGCAGCAGCGAGGGATCATCGGGGACGAGGGACGAAGAAGGATAGAGCTTAAGACCGCGCTCCTCAAAGAAGTTGAGGAACTTGGAGCGGATCTCGGCCGTAGTCATTGACGGGTAGTCAGCACTCATAGAGGGAATCTCCTCGGTTTCACATCGAAACAGTTCAAACGTAACGATATTACCATCCCGCCGCACACATGCAAAAAAGAGGGCCGGCACAATGCCGGCCCTTCAGCGAAATTGCATGTTAGCGCGTATGAATGTTGACTCAAATTACCCCGCTAGTTGTCATCATCGTCCATGGAGCCGTCGATGCCGGTATTGGTATCGTCGTCCGAGTTGGAATCATCGTCTTTGGCGAAGGGGTTCTTGAAGAAGCCCGTGGCATCGGGTTGCAGGCCCGAGAGCTTAATCCAGGGATTATCGAGCTCGGGCTTGGGCATGGCCTTGGCCTCGGGCGCAGTCTCGTTACCGATGAGCTCGGACTCATAGATGAAGGTGTCGTCGCCGAGCGCGTCGTAGGCGGCGACCGGATTGCCATCGGCATCGCGGTACGGCGTGCCCATAAACACGGCTCCGTCATAGGCCACAAGCTGACGGCCGGTCTCATTCTCGAAGTAGTACACGAAGATGCCCTTGAGGGCCGCACAAAGCGGGATGGCAATAATCATGCCGATGGGCCCCATGAGTGCCGAACCAATAACGAGAGCCGTAAGGCTCATAATGGGATGCACCTGCACTGAGCTCTGCATGACCTTAGGCGAAATCACGTTATCGGTGACGTTTTGCGCGACCATCGTCACGACGAGCGTCCATAACGCCAACATGGGGCTGAACATGAAACCGAGCACTGTGGCGATTGCTGCGCTCACCCAAGGACCGACGACTGGAACCAAATGCATGATGCCGGTAAAGATAGCCATGAGCGCCGCATACGGATGGCCGATGATCATAAAACCGATAAAGGCGAGGAAACCACCGCAGATGGACGTCACGACCATACCGCGCATGTAGCCGCCGACAGAGCGAGAAAGGATGGCGACCATAAAGCGGTACGAGGTCTCCTTCTCCTGACCGATGATGGTGCAAATCTCGTGGTGCATGCGAGGGTAGTCGCAGGCCATCCAGTACGCAAGCACCAGACCAAGGAAGATCACGAACAACTGCGAGGCCGTATTGGTGATGAGCGGGAACACACCGCGGCCAAGCTCGGCAGCGATCTGAGACACGTACTTCGATGCCACGGTAACAAGCGACGAAAGATTATCGTCCAAATACTCCTTGAGCGGCGTGTTGTTGAGCGTCTTGGCATGCGAGATCATCTCGTTGAGATCGCCACCAGCAACACGAAGCTGCTCGGGCAGGCGGCTCAGGACTTCCATGATCTGGCCAAAGAGAATCGGCGACAAGATGCAAACGACACCGACGAGCACGGCAACAACAACAATAAGCGCGATAAGCGAACCGATGCCGCGATTCACGCCATGGTGCTCGAGCCAGTTGGTGATCGGGGACATCACAAAGGCAATGATGGAACCAACAGCGAGAAACTCGATAACCGGTGCCAGGATGCCCATAAGGTTAAAGATGACAGCAGCAATAACAATGCAGCCGACAACAGCCCAAATGCGCAGCGTCAGAATGCGGGTGTCGCGCAGCACGCGATCGGTTTGTTGGGGGTGCTCACTCATGAACGAATCATCACTCCGTCGGGGTCGATCTTGTCCTGAATCTTCTTAAGCGTGCGGCGCAGCAGACGCGAAACCTGCACCTGAGAAATACCAAGCTTCTTGGCGATCTCGATCTGGGTCATGCCCTTCACAAAGCGCAGCTCGATCACCTCGCGCTCGCGCGGCGAGAAATCACGGATGACTTCCTCGATCACTAGACGGTCATCGGTAAAGTCGAGCTCGTTGTCGTCGTCGGCGTAACGGTCGAGAATCGAGGGGGCATCGTCGGAATCGGACGCACCAGGAGCCTCGATGGGCACCGAGGTATAGGCCGAAGACGATTCCATAGCCTCCAGCACCTCATCGACCGTCACGTCCAAGTACTCAGCGATTTCCTCAACCTTAGGCGAGCGCTGTAGCTCGTTGGTGAGCTTATCGGTAGCCTGGTTGACCTTGGCCGAGAGCTCCTGCAAGCGACGGGGCACGCGCACGCTCCAGCCCTTGTCGCGGAAGTGACGCTTAATCTCGCCCAAGATGGTAGGCGTGGCAAACGTGGTGAACTCGAGTCCGCGCTCAGGGTCAAAGCGGTCGATAGCCTTGAGCAGGCCCAAATAACCAACCTGCATCAGGTCATCGAGCGGCTCGCCGCGGTTCTTAAACTTGTTGGCAAGAAACCTTACCAGGTTCATGTGGGACATGACGAGCTGCTCGCGTGCGTCCGGGTCACCGGTCTCTTTATAGCGACGAAACAGCTCGCGGGTTTTCTCCTTGTCCCAAGCGGTCTTACCGCTCCGGGAACGTTCGGTCATATTAGATATCCGCCTTGAGGTCGAGGGAAAGCGTCAGGGGCGCCGTAGTCTTTTCGTAGGAGTCGCACACGCTCGCGAGGATGAGCTCGGCATACACCGCAGCCTGGTCGTCTTCATCGACCGTAGCCTGGTCGCCAAAGGTAATAGTCATGCCAACGTGGGTCTCATCGACATCGAATTTGATGGTGATGTCATCGCAGTCGACCGCGGTGCAACCAAAGATGAAAGCCTCCTCAGCAGCCATGCGGATGTCCTCGATGCGATCGACAGACATAGAGCACAGGGCACCAACGTTGGCTGCCGTCATGCGCACAAGGCGAGCGAGACGCGGGTCACCGGCAACGGTCAGCGTGATAGGGCAGTTTGCTTCGCTACTCATCGCAGGACTCCTCAGAGGTCTCGGCGGGCGTATAGGTGTAATACTGAGCCGGCTTGGATACAGACTTCTGACCATCATCGTCGCCCGCGGCGGCCTCGTCCTCGCCAATTATGACGCGCTCGGTAGGCTGCTCGGCCTCCGCAGCGGCAGCGGCGAGCTTGCGATCGGCGTCGGCTGCAGGAGCCTTCACCTTATTGAAGAGCTTCTGCACAGCACCGGCGGCAGAGTCGGTCACGCTCGACACAGCATTGCTGGCCTCGGCCATGCTGCCCGTAACCTCGGAAATGTCGCGAACCACGGCTTCGACCTCTACGAGATTGGAGGTAAGGGCATCAACTGCCGTCTTGCTCGACTTAAGCAGCGGCTCCATCTGGGCAAGCGCCGGCGTAAGCTCATCGACAGCGCCATCGAGCTTTGCCACCACAGGCTGAGCCTCGGCGATGGTGTTGTTGAGGTCGTTCACGGTCTTATCGAGCGAGTCGACAACATTGCGGGTCTTGCGCAGGGTAAGCGCGAGCTCAGCGATGGCCCACACGCCGGCAACGGCGAGCAGCAGCAGGGCGATTTGAATGGGACTCATACAAGCCTCCCGGAAGAATCGAAATACAGACGCTTTTCATGGTACCCCAAAGGGGACCGAACATGCCAAGAGCAGCAACGTGGGACAAAATTATCAGCAGCTACTTCGGTGCATTCCCGCTGCGGTCGCGTTCGCTTTGCTCTACGCGCCATTCTTCCCAACCGCGGCCGGCAGGCTGCCAGAACACGCCGCGCTCCAGTCCCTCGGGCAAATAGCGCTGATCGACCCAGCCTTCGGGATAATCATGTGGATACTTATACACACCGTATTCATCGCTGCCCGGGCGATGGCGATCGCGCAGATAACTCGGCACCTCGCGAAGCCCACTAGAATGGATATCGGCCAGCGCCGCATCGATCGAAGCCTCACACGCGTTGGATTTTGGCGCCAAGCACACATAGAGTGCAGCCTGAGCCAGGTTAATGCGGCACTCGGGATAGCCAATGACCTCGGCAGACTTAAACGCGGCATGCGCCACCAAAAGCGCCTGCGGGTCGGCGTTGCCAACATCCTCAGAAGCGTGAATCATAATGCGGCGAGCGATAAACTTAGGATCCTCCCCAGCATCGATCATGCGCGCGAGCCAATAGATCGTGGCATCGGGGTCACTACCGCGCATGGACTTGATGAACGCACTGATGATGTCGTAGTGCATGTCGCCGTTTTTGTCATACGTAAAGCCGCGACGCGGGTTGGCAATCTTCACGTCATCCACGGTGATGGGATAGCGCTCCCCCGCCGCAGGCGCTGGCGTTCCCTCGGTATCGGGACGCGTGACGGCAATCTCGCTCGCAAGCTCGAGCGTCGTGAGCGCCGAGCGAGCGTCACCCGCTGCCAGCGTGCAAATGGTCTTGACCGTATCCTCATCGGCCGAGAACTTTCCGTTCAAGCCCTGTGGTGCCTCGAGCGCACGCTCAATAAGCGTGGCGATATCCTCATCCTTCAGATGTTCAAGCTCCACCACGCGCCCGCGCGACAACAGTGCCGAGTTGACCTCAAAGTACGGGTTCTCTGTCGTAGCGCCAATCATAATGACGGTACGGTTCTCAACTGCATGCAGCAGGGCATCCTGCTGCGACTTAGAGAAGCGGTGAATCTCATCGATAAATAGAATGGTGCGACGGTCGTACGTATTCAGGCGCGTCTTGGCCTCATCAATCACGCGACGCAGGTCCTTCACGGTACCCGTGACGGCGCTGACCTCGACAAACTCGCTCTTGGTATGGTTGGCGATAATGTGGGCCAGCGTCGTCTTGCCCGTACCGGCAGGCCCGTACAGAATCACGCTCGAAAGCACGTCGTGCTCGATCGCGGCACGCAGCCATGAACCCTTACCGACGGCCTTTTGCTGGCCCACGTACTCGTCGAGCGAATTGGGGCGCATGCGCACCGCAAGCGGCGCATTCTGAAAGGAACGCTCGCGCGTCGAAGCAGAAAAAAGGTCGTCCATAGCCATCCCGTGTATCAATCAAATACGTTTTCCACTAACAGTATACCGAATTAATACGAACTACCGTTCGTTAATATAGGTACGGTGCGGAAACTCCAGACCAGGGAACAGCTTGCTCGTCAGTTCGCAGAAATAACCGTCCGTCATGCTCGTGATATAATCCACCACGGCTTGATCCTTGTCGTCCTGCCAGGCATAGGTGCGATCATAGTAGGAAAGCTGCTGCTCAATGCGCGAAATATGGTGCTTAAAGATGTAAGAGGACTCGTCGCCACTGTTTAGATCCCGCAGGCAACGGTCGTAGAGCTTTACGAACGCCTCGCGCAGCTCCGCCTCGGAATCGCCTTCGATACCGCCCTTGCTATAGATCTTCTCGTAGTTCTCGCGCTTGGCTCGGCGAATTTCCTCAAACAGGTCCTCGCTCATCTCGATGCGCGGCTTACCATAGCTGTGCTCAACGATATCGATGGAGGCATGCGTGAGGATCCAACTGTTGTAGGCACCGCCCCGGCCATCATCAAAAGCGTCGGGCGAAAGCAGGCCCGCCGCGATCGCATCCTGACGGTCACGACCGACGTAGGCAAGAATATCCGAGATGCGAACGACGCAGCCCTCGAGCGTAATGGGACGCAGATGCTCAATTGCGCTATAGCCCGTGGCAATGCAATCCTCAACCGTCTGGTCAAACTGGTCAAAGGAGCCCATGTCCGAGAGCTCAAACACACGCTGCTCGTACTCGCCGTTATGGCATAGCACGCCGTCGAGCGTCTGGAGCGACACGTTGCGGCCATACAACGCGTCGAGCACGCGAACCGACTGCACGTTATGGAAAAAATAACGCCCCGTACGCTCATGATAGATATCGTTGAGGAAGCGCTCGCCGGCATGGCCGAAAGGCGTGTGTCCCAAGTCGTGACCCAGGCCAATCGCCTCGATCAGATCGCAATTGAGCCCCAGGGCGCGACCGATATCGCGCGCAATGCGGGAGACAAGCTGTACGTGCAAACCGCGGCGTGAAAGATCATCATTGCTACGGAAGCTAAAGACCTGCGTTTTGCCTGCATAACGGGTGTACGCCGGAAGATGAAGTATCTTTTCGGTATCGCGCATAAACGCCGGACGCATAAGCGTGCCTTTGTCGGCGGCGCGATCAATACGACGAATGACCTGATCATCGTTGCAACGATACGGGTTGATATAGCCCGAAGCACGATCGGCGGCAATGCGCTCGACAAGCTCGGGCGACAACGCCGAGGGAATACGGTCCATGCGCGCCTTAATGACGGCCGTTTCTTGATTAGATTCCATGGCATGCTCCTTAAAAAGGATGCGCAATCGGTTACAAAGTGCAGCCCACGACCTCGATTATGGCAAAAATCGGCACTAAAAACGGGAGCAATGGCAGGGAGCGCGATTTTGCGATGAGGCAAGCGACGGCAAGGGTCAGGAGCGCAACCGCAAACGCGACAACGCCGCCCAGGGGATCGAAGGTACAAAGGGCAAAGAGTGCCTTGACGTCCCCCATGCCAATGCCAGGAGCGTGGCGAATTCTACGCCAGAGCGACTCGGTAAGCACAAGGCCAAGGTAGACGATGACCGCAAGACCGGCGTGGTCAAGCGCTGTGTTCAAACCGAGGTCGAGCCAAACGCCCGCCAACGCCGCCACGGCACATGCGCCGGCAAGCCCATTGGGAAACCGTCGCTCTCGGGCATCAATTGCCACGCCGGCAAAGATGCAAATCCAAAACGGGATATAGATCATCGAAAACCTCCTTGAGCAGCTGCTCAAAAGCAAAAACCACCACAAAGGTGCCTGTCCCCTTTGCGGTGGTTTTGGTGGTGGTTATTTGGCGCCTTGCATGACCTCGTCAAGGGTAACGCTGACGGCGTGCTGCGTCGGGACCCAGTCGACCTTCAGGAACAGCGCGGCCACCGTGATGGGGATATAGCTGAACATAAAGATCGGGAAGGTAAACAGGTTAGTCACCAGACGCCACTTTTGCGCGCAGTGAATGTGCTTGTACTCAAAGATAGTCGTGAGCAGCGCCAGGATAAAGAAAGTCAGATACATCATGGCGAAGGTCATAATGAGCGAAGCGGCACAGGCCTGCATCTCGACTTCGGTAGCCAAAAAGCCGTGCGAGAGTCCACCCACGATCAGGAACGTCGCATTGGCGAGCATCGAGATGAGCGACAGCAGCATACCCGGGGCGATCGTCATGAACATGTCGTAGGCGGCAAAGCGATGGTAGCGGAAGGTCGACTTGACCAGGTGCTTACCGTAAGTAAAGAACACCTGGTAGAAGCCCTTGGTCCAACGCATGCGCTGTTTCCAGGACGCCTTAAACGTCACGGGTTGTTCGTCAAAGAACTCCGCCGGCGCATAGCCAATGCGAATGCCGTGAATGGCGCAGAACGTGGTGAACTGAATGTCCTCGGTCAGCGTGTGGAACTGCCAACCGTGCATGCCCTCGATAACGCTGGCGGAGATGAGGTAGCCCGAACCCGAGACAGCGCAAGAAGTCTTGCAGATATTGCGCGCGTTGTTGAGAAAGCGCGCCTCACGCAGGTACCAAGTGGCATTAGCTGCCGAGATCCACGAGCTGCCGAAGTTCTTGGAGTTACGATAGCTCGTGACCACGTGGAATCCCTGGTCAAAGGCATCGTTCATCTTGGACACGTAATCGCGGGAGATGACGTTATCGGCATCGAAGATAAAGTAGCCCTCAAACGTGTCGGGATACTCGTTAAGGATGCGATCAAAACCAAAGTCCATGACCCAGCTCTTACCCTTGCAGGCCAGGTCGTTGCGCTCATAAACGATGGCGCCCGCCTCGCGCGCGAGCTGCGCCGTGTTGTCGGTGCAGGCATCGGCGACCACGAAGACCTCGATAAGCTCGGACGGATAATCCTGATCCTTGATGGAGCGAACGAGGTTGGCGATCACGGCCTCCTCGTTATGCGCCGCGATAAAGAAGGCATAGCGGTGAAGTTTTTTGGCCTTGGGAGGCGCGACCTCGCCACGAAGAGCGCCAATGACAAAGAAGACCACCTGGTACAGAAAGCAGACCGTGAGCAGCGTAACCACAATCTGGTTAAAGATCACGATGGGCGTGTTAGTTTGTAAAAAGGCGAGCATGCAGGCTCCCGAGAACGCGTTACGTAAACAACCGTATATCATACCGCAGGCTTACCGAGTTCAAGAAACCACCTAATACCGGCTAGGCTTCGAGAAGGCCAAGCTGCGGGACGATGTCGTCGCCGGCGGCGGTGCGGCCAAGCGAGCGCGGGGCCAGGTCGTCAAGAACCGCAGCAAGATCCCAAGGCAGCTCGTCGCGGCATTCGATGCGCTCACCCGTCACGGGATGGTCGAATGCGACGCGCCAGGAATGAAGGAATTGCCTGGTCAGACCCTGATCGGCACGCGCATCGCACTTACCGTAGAGCGGATCGCCCACGCAGGCGTGGTTGATATGGCGCATATGCACGCGAATCTGATGTGTGCGGCCCGTAAACAGGTGGCACTCGACGAGCGTATAGCCGTCGTCGAAACGCGTGGAATCGAAGCGCTCGAGGACTTTAAAGGTCGTAATGGCCTGACGGGCAAAGGGGTCGTCCGAAACCGCCATCTTGACGCGGTCGCGCGTAGAACGGGCGATACCGGTATTGATGGTGCCCTCGTCCATGGCGATGTGCCCGTGAACGAGCGTGATATAGCGACGATCGAGCGTGCGCGTGCGAATAAGATTTTGAAGCGCGCGCTGCGTGTCGTCGTCCTTTGCCGCAAGCATGAGACCCGAGGTATCGCGATCCAAACGATGCACGATCCCGGGGCGGTCCTCACCCTGTACGGTACCAAGATGGTCGATGCCGCAGTGGTAGACCAGAGCGTTCGCAAGGGTGCCGCTCTCGTGGCCATGGGCGGGATGGCACACCAGGCCCCGCTGCTTGGAGAGCACGATAAGGTAGTCGTCCTCGTAGCGGATATCGAGGGGAATGGCCTCGGGAATCACGTCGGTCGGGTCGTGCGGCTCGGGCAAGTCGACCGAGATGCGATCGCCGGCGCGTACGGCGCACTTTTTAGAGAGACAAGTCTCACCGTTGACGGCAACGGCGCCTCCCTCGATCAGATGCGCGCAGGCAGAGCGCGTGGGACAGCCATCGTTGGCGCCCAAATAGGCGTCAAGACGCTGACCAGCGGAATCGTCGGCAACAAGAATATGGATGTCGGCCATTAACGCTCATTCCTTTCGCGAATCTTGCGGGCACGCTCCCCACGCTGCTTGGCCTTGCGCTTAGCGCGGGCCTCATCACGGGCATTGAGCTCGGCAGTCGCATCAACCTCGCGGGCCGCGGGGCTCAAGAACATGTATCCGAAGAGGGCGAGCACGACGCCCAAGGTAATGCCGATATCGGCCACATTGAAGACGGGGAAGTCGATGAAGGTGGTGGCAATAAAATCGGTCACGAAGCCAAAGGCCAAACGATCGATAGCGTTGCCGATAGCACCGCCCGCAACCATCGCCATGCCCACAACCTCAAGATGGGCGAGCTGGGGTGCACGAATGAGGTACGCGGCAATAGCGACAATGACCGCCAGCGCCAGCACGGCAAACGCGATGCCATGCCCCTCGCCCATGCTAAAGGCAGCGCCGATATTGCGGACAAACAGGAAGTCGATCACGCCGGGGATGACGGTCACATGCAGTGCATCGCCCACGGCACGAACCGCAAGCTTGGTCAACTGGTCAACAAGCAGCACAACGAGCGCCACCCCACCAGCAACACCCAACCGCCAACGCAAAGGCGGCGTCATATCCCCAGCACGACCCAAATCAATCCCCTACCCTCAAGAACATCGAATTACGTTTAATACAAAGAACTATCTTATATTGCCATACGCAGAACGCACGACATATCCACCAACGCAAGCGAAATAACCAGCTAAAAACGAAAGCGACATTCCGAATAACGGAATGTCGCTTAATAGCTTTCGACTAAAAACGCAAGTCGAAAGAAAGCCTCTAGCTCCAGCAATGGAAATGCCGCGTTATCGTCACCAACAGCGAAAACGTCCCTAAGCGAGCAAGGTGACGTGAAAGAGGAGGGAAGCGTACTTTGGTACGCGACCGACGATTGAACGTCAGATTGCCGCTTAGGGGCGTTTGCAGCGTCGGTAGGTTACGGCGTTCTACGAACGCCGTAACTTACAGCGCGTCAGCGCAGCGCTTGCAGATATGCGCGTGGCCGTTGTACTCGCCGACGGTGGTGCGGTAGTTCCAGCAACGATCGCAGCACTCGCCCTCGGCAGCCTCGATAGCGACGGAAAGCTCCTCGCCCTGGTTCAGCTCAACATCGGAGACGATGTAGAACTCGGCCAGGTCGACGGCCTTGTCGCCGGTCAGCAGCGCGTACATCTCGGCAGGAACGACCGCCTTAACGCGGACCTGCTGGCTCTTGGTGAAGGTGCCGGCGGAGCGGGCATCCTCGAGGGCCTTGGTCACGGCGCTACGAAGCTCGAGCGAAGCCTCGAGCACGCCCTCGAACTCATTGGCCTCGTCGATTGTGATGGGCGACTTGTACCAATCGAGCAGCGCGGCGTACTTCTGGTGATCGACGCAGCCGGCGGGCGCATAGGCCATGGCCTCGTCGACCGTGTAGGACAGGATCGGCTGCAGGTCGCGCATGAGCATCGAGAAGAGCTCGGCAAGCACGGTCTGGGCGCTGCGGCGCTCGAGCGAGCCGGGCTTGTCGCAGTACAGGCGGTCCTTCAGGGCGTCGAGATACACGTTGGAAAGCTCGGTAACCACGAAGTCATAAAGCGCACGGTAAGCGCGCGGGAACTCGTAGCAAGAGTAAGCGTCGTCGACCTCGGCCTGAACCTGGGTCAGACGGGCAACCATGAGCTTGTCGAGCGGCAGCAGGTCGGCAAAGGCGACACCGTCGGTCTCAGGCTCAAACTGGCCCTCGAGCTCGGAAAGCAGGAAGCGCAGCGTGTTGCGGAAACGACGGTAGGCATCGGACGTACGGGCAAGAATCTCGTGGTCGATGGACACGTCGGAGCTGGTGTCAACGGAAGCAACCCACAGGCGGATGATGTCGGCGCCCATCTCGTCACAGACCTTATTGGGGTCGATGACGTTGCCGAGCGACTTGGACATCTTGCGGCCCTGGCCGTCGAGCGTGAAGCCCTGCGAGACGACCGCCTTGTAGGGAGCATGGCCGTTGGCGCCCACCGAAGTGAGCAGCGAGCTCTGGAACCAACCGCGATGCTGGTCGGAGCCCTCGAGATACACGTCAGCCGGGTACTCAAGCTCGGGGCGATACTCGCAGACGGCCTTCCAGGACACGCCGGAATCCCACCACACGTCGAGGATGTCCTTATCGGCCTTGAGGTGATGGCCGCCACACTTGGGGCAGACGCAGGCCTCACCCAGGTAGCTCTCGGGAGCGTCGGTGAACCAGGCGTCGGAGCCCTTCTCGTGGAAGAGCTTGATGACGGCGTCGAGCGTGGCGTCGTTCATGACCTTCTCGCCGCAGTCGGCGCAAGTGTAGCTGGGGATAGGCACGCCCCAGTTGCGCTGGCGGCTGATGCACCAGTCGGGACGCTGCTCGACCATGGCGCCAATGCGGTTGGCGGCATGGGCCGGATACCACTTGACGTTCTCGCGGACCTCCTTGCCAGCCTGCTCACGCAGACCCGTCTTGTCCATCGAGACGAACCACTGGTCGGTAGCACGGAAGAGCACCGGGTGCTTGCAGCGCCAGCAGTGCGGATAGCTGTGCGTGATCTTCTTCTCGAGGACCAGGGTGCCGCGCTCGCGCAGGAACTCGATGATATGCGGGTTGGCCTCGTCGGTATCCATGCCGCTGAAGGGGCCGCCGGTACCAAACTCCTCGCCGGTGTAGAACTTGCCGTCGTCATCGACCGGCATGCAGATGTCGGTGATGCCCTCCTTGAGGCAGGCAAAGTAGTCGTCGACGCCGTGGCCGGGCGAGTTGTGGACGATACCGGTACCGTCATCGACACCGACGTAATCGGCCAACAGTGCCACGCCCTCAACACCGTCAAAGATCGGCTGCTTGTAGTGGATGTGGTGGAAGGTCTCGGCGGGAACCACATAGGGCTTGCCGTCGACCATGACCGGGGTGTACTCCCAGCCAAACTCCTCACAGCACTTGGGAGCCAGGTCCTCGAGCATGACCTCGGCACGGCCATCGTGCTCAACGGCGACATAGGCGGCGCCGGGCTTGAGGGAAACGGCCTGGTCGGAGGAGATGGTCCACGGGGTGGTCGTCCAGATGATGAAGTCAACCGGGCCGTCGAAGTTCTCGAGGCCGGCGGGCTTGGAGGTCATCTCAAAGCGCACGAAGATGGAGGGGCTCGTCTCGTCGGAGTACTCAATCTCGGCCTCAGCGAGTGCGGTGTGGCAGTGCTTGCACCAATGGACGGGCTTGTGACCGCGATAGATCATGCCCTTGTCGAACATGGCCTTGAAGACCTCGATGTCGGCAGCGTCATGCTGGTGATAGAGCGTCAGGTAGGGGTTGTCCCAGTCGCCAAGCACGCCCAGGCGACGGAAGCCGGCCTTCTGCAGCTCGATGTTCTCGACAGCGAACTTGTTGCAAAGCTCACGGATCTTAGCCGTGGAGGTCTGGTTGAACTTCTCGGTGCCGAGCTTCTCCTCGACCTTATGCTCGATCGGCTGGCCATGGCAGTCCCAACCGGGAACATAGGGAACCTCATAGCCCTGCATCATCCAGTAACGGTTGATCATGTCCTTGGAGATCTTGTTCATGGCGTGGCCGATGTGGATCGGGCCGTTGGCGTACGGAGGGCCGTCGTGCAGCACGAACTTCTTGTGACCCTCGTTCTTCTTCAGAACCTGCTCGTAGACCTTGTTGTCCTGCCAGTCCTTGAGTCGCTTGGGCTCGGACTTGGAAAGACCGGCACGCATGGGAAAACCGGTCTTGGGCAGATTCATCGTCTGCTTGTACTCGTTTGCCACGGTACCCCTTTCATGTCGTGGGCGCGCACGCCCGTTGGGCACCAAAAAAGCGCCCGTCCCTACAAGCTGGGACGAAGCGCCACAAAACGGACTGTACGCCCGCAAAAGCTCTTCGTTTAACCACCCAGCTTAGATGCCCTCGCCCGCGTATTCGCGCGCTCGCATCCGTTACTCGGCTGGCCTGTATCGACGACCATCTCGGCGATATCTACTAAGACGTGCCTATGCGGCACGTCCGTTGGGACCGCAGCTCCGGGGTGATTTTCATCGGTCGCATGCACGGGATCTCAGCGCTCCCCGCTCTCTGTAGCATGCGGACGGCCGACTACTCGTCCCCATCAACGCTCATGCGGTGTATGGTAGCACGGTCAGCGCCGTCGAAAAACCCTCAACATTGGTTTTATACGTTCGAAATTTCTCGCTATTACAGCCCTGCTCTAGGAGCAAAATACCTGAAAGCACTTTATCGAAAGAAAGAAGGTTGCCATGCGCACGATTGGAATGAGCGACTACACCGTTGGCGAGGATTGTTTTACCGAGTTGCCCGCCGCACTGGCCGAGTACGGAGCGACCAAGGTCGCCATCATCGGCGGCAAGCGAGCCCTGGCTGCGGCGCTGCCGGGAATCGAGGCGGCACTTGAAGGTACCGATGTCGAGGTCCTGGAGACGCGCGTCTATGGCACCAACAGTACGCGTGCCAATATCGCCAAGGTCGTGAACTCCCCTGCCTGCCAGGAAGCCGACGTGCTCATCGCATGCGGCGGCGGCAAGGCGCTCGACACCGTGAAGACCGCAGCCATCGAGCTCAAGAAGATCGTCTTTACCGTACCGACGATTTGCTCCAACTGCTCGGCCGCGACCGCCATTGCCGTTGTCTACAATGACGATGGCTCGCTCGAGGGCTATTCGTACCCCAACCGACCGGCGCACATCTTCATCAACCCCAAGATCATCGCCGAGGCACCGGCAGAGTACTTCTGGGCCGGCGTGGGCGATGCCCTGTCTAAGCAGCCCGAGGTCGAGTACGCCACGAGCGCCGGTAATTTGGAGCACACCGCCGGTCTTGGCCTGGCACTCGCCCACACCTGCTCCGAGCCGCTGTTTACCTATGGCGTCCAGGGTCTTGAGGACGTGCGCCAAGACCTGTCGACCGAGGCCGTAAAGCAGATCGCGCTCGACATCGTGGTCAACACAGGCTATGTCTCGAACCTGACCAACCAAAACGATTACTACTACAACTCGAGCGTGGCGCACGCGTTCTACAATGCGACGTGCAGCATTGCGCGCGAGGGAACCTATCTGCACGGCGAGGTCGTGAGCTTGGGCGTGCTCGTCCTGTTTGCCTATACGGGCGATACCGAGAACCTTGTGCGCTACGCCGCCTTTAACAAGCAGATGGGCCTGACCGTGACGCTTGAGCAGGTCGGGCTTTCCGAGGCCGACATCCCTGCCCTGTGCGAATACGCGCACGCCACCAACGAGTGGAAGCAGGGCAACCCTGAGCCCTTCACCGACGAAAAGTTCGCCGCCGCCATCAAGGCCGCCAACGCCTACGGCCACTCTATCCTGGCCTAACCGACCAAAACCGCCACAAAGGGGACAGTTCCTTTGTGGCGGGGTTTTATTTTTTTAACATTCTACACGTTACC
>UQZC01000005.1 GCA_900545505.1 uncultured Collinsella sp. | reverse complement strand
CCGTCAACCACGGGTCGCACTGGCAGCAGCTGAGCTGCGCCATTCAGGACGGTGTTCGCTGCCGCATCTCGTATCGCTCGATGGACGATGCGCGGCCACGCGAGCGTCTGGTCGACCCCTTGCGCATTACGGCAAACGGCGACCAAACATACCTGATTGCCTGGGACATCGCGATCGATGAGCAGCGCACCTATCGCATGGATAAAATCGAGGGACTCACCTTGACGGAAGACTCCGTCGTGCCTCACACACCGGGCGTCGCATCCCTCCACGATTCCCTTGCCCGGACGCAGCGTAGCGCAAAGCTCTTGATGCCATTCGATATGGCGGAGCATCTGGACTGGGCCGGCATCACCCTAATCGAGCGCAGCGGGGCAGACATGGCAACGGTAACCGTGCATTACGGCTCCGAGCGTTGGCTACTGAGCCAGGTAATCGCAGCGGGCGGAGCCATCCGCATCTTGGATGACCCCGCCCTGTCAAAGCGTCTGTGCGATATGGCAAAAACCCTCGTCTGTCCGCTTTAGCGCCGCCGCTCGTGACGTGCGCGCCACAGTTGCAGATAGTGACCGATCTGCGCCGATTCGATGCGCTGGTAGGAGCTCGTGGGCAGCGACGTTAAGAACTTCTTTCCGTAGCCCTTCGTCACCAGGCGCGGGTCGGCCAGAATCAGCACGCCGCAATCGGTCGACGAGCGGATAAGGCGGCCGGCCGCCTGCTTAACCTCGAGCACCGCCTCGGGCAGCGAATAGCGCGCCCAAGCGCGGTCTTCGCGCAGGTTGCGCTCGCACGAGAGCGGGTCCGTGGGGCTCGAGAACGGCAGCTTGGGAATGATGACGCAACGCAGCGTCTCGCCGCTGGCGTCAAACCCCTCCCAGAAGGCCTTAAGCGCAAAAAGCGACGAGGTCGGCTCGTTGATAAACCGGTCGCGCAGGCGACGAGGAGATGAGTTGCGCTGCTGGCAGTCGAGCTCCAGACCCGCACGGGCCATCTTGGGCTCAACGCGGGCGTACAGGTCTTCCATGTCGCGCCGATTGGTGAACAGTGTGAGCACCGATCCGCCCATGGCAAGATGGGCGTCGACCAGCACGCGCTCGAGCGCCGTAAGATAGCTCTCGCGATCGCGCGGATCGGGGATATCGCCCGCAACGACTACAGCCATGTTCGAATCGAAGTCGTAGCTCGAGTCCAAGTGCAGCGATGAGGATGTTGAAGCACCGATGCGATCGAGGCCGACCGCGTGGTTAAAGTGTTCAAAGCTTTTGGACACCGTCATGGTCGCCGAGGCAAAGATAGCCGTGTGAACCTCGGGCAGCCATTCGGTTGCCAAGGCCTCGCCAATGTCGATGCGCTCTGCGGTCATTGACTCTCCGCCGGCACGCAGCCTGCGATTGACCTGCAGCGAATACACGTAGTGTTCATCGGTGCCATCAATGATGAGTTTGAGGTTCTCGACCAGCTCGTGCAGGCGGCGCGAGATATCACCCAGGTCGACAACAACCTCGGGCTTGTCGGCGGCGAGGGCTTGCACCAGCGCGTCGACGCTCTTGTCAGCTTGTTCCAATGCGTCGCTGGCAGTGTAGGCCGACTGTAAGAAATCATGCCAGTCGTCAGATTCGCGCAACTCGGGGCCAATCCATAGATTGGCATTGTCATAACCCCCACGCGCACGGCGGCCGAGCTCGCGAACGCCATCGAACACGTCGGCGATTGCCATGCTCGCGCACGCAACCGTCGACGTCGCCTTGGCAGTAAGGCCCAGATAGAGCGTAGAGCCCTCGGAGGTTGCCAAATCACGGGAGACCTGGCTTAGCGCACCGGTGCTCGAGCCACCCAGGCGCTCAAACAGAACGCGTGATTCGTCCGCTGACACCACGCGCGCCCACTGACGGCGCGCCTCGCGCTCGATAGAATGAGCCTCGTCGATTACCCAATGACGAATCGGAGGCAAAATCCTGCCCTCGGCCGCAACATTGCGGAACAGCAGGGAATGGTTGGTGACCACCACATCGGCATGCGCCGCACGACGGCGAGCGCCGTGGACCAAACATTTATCAGGGAAAAACGGGCAGAGGCGGCGAGCACACTCGCGCGAGGCCGTCGTAAAGTCGGGGCGGTTGACGCTGCGCCACCGAATGCCAAGCGAGTCGAGGTCGCCATCGGCTGATTGGCAGACGTACGCCATAATGACCGCGACCGCCGTGAGCGTGTCCGCCGGATCGCGCTTGGTGGTAATCTCGACCTGGCCTCGGCTCATGCGCTCAAGCTTGCGCAGGCACGGATAGTGGTCATAGCCCTTGAGAGCGCAAAATGACAGACCACCGTCCAGTTGCTCGGCAAGTTTTGGCAGCTCATGGTACATGAGCTGGTCGGCAAGATTGTTCGATTTGGTCGCAATACCAACCGTGATGTTGTTACGGCGTGCCGCCTCGGCAAAAGGCACCAGATAGGCCATCGATTTGCCGACGCCTGTGCCCGCCTCAATTACACGATGAGTGCCCGTGACCAGCGCATCGCGGACCTCGAGCGCCATCGCGATCTGCTCATCACGCGGCTCGTAAGTGGGATACATGCGATTGACCAGGCCACCTGGCGCATAGTCTGCCTCAATCTCCTCACGACTCGGCATCTTGAGAACCGGCAGTTCGTCGGCGTCCACCCGATCGTCGGCGCGATCGGCCTTGAGAACGTCAGTACGAGCGGCGCTGAGAGAGAAGATAGAACCAGGGTTCTGCCCTGCCAAGAATGAGAAGATAGGACGATAGGACCAAGGCACATCCGGATGCATGTCGGCTAGGCGCGCCATGAGGCCCTGGGGCAAGTCGGTGAGCGCTTCTATCAACACGCGCCATACGCCACACAGGGCGTCGACGTCGGCATTGGCACGGTGTGATACCGAGTCACAGCCAAACAGATCGGCCATAAAAGACAGCTTGTGCGAGGCCAGGCGCGGAAGCGCGATGCGCGACAGCGCCAGCGAATCGATCCAAATATCGCTCACGTTGGCGCCGCCTTTGACCGACTCGATAAACGAGCGGTCGAACGTGGCGTTATGTGCGATCACCGGGCAACCACCGACAAAATCGGCGAGAGCGGCGACGGCCTCAACGGCCGACGGGGCATCTGCCACATCGGCATTTGTAATGCTCGTGAGCTCGGTAATCTCGGCGGGAATCAGCTGCTTGGGATGCACGAAGGTATCGAAACGGTCGACGATCTCGCGGCCCGAAAGACGGGCCGCCGAGATCTCGATCAGCTCGTTGTCCTGCACCGAAAGACCTGTGGTCTCGGTATCGAGGACAATTACATCTTCCTCGATAAGACCGAAGGACTGCGTTTTGGCGCGTTCGGCAAGCGTGGCATAGGAGTCGATGACAAACTGCGGCGTTCCTGACGAAACCGCGTCCTCGATTAGCATGCAATGCCCGCTCGACGAAGGCCCATACGGATCAGGCTGTCACAGACCTGCGGGAACGTCATGTCGTCGGTGTTGCGGATCTCATCCGGATACAGCGACGTATCGGTCATGCCGGGAATGGTATTGGTCTCGAGGATAACGGGGCCGTCCTCACTCACAATAAAATCGCTGCGCGAGATACCCAGGCAACCGAGGGCCTTGTGAGCGGCGCACGCAAGCTCCTGAGCGCGAGCATAATTCTCGGGTGAAATCTGCGCCGGAATGCGATGGATGTCCGTAGGGTCGACATACTTCACGTCCAGATCGTAGAACTCGCAGTCCTCGGGCTTACGAATCTCGACAATCGGCAGGGCGCGCACGTCATCTTCGCCGTATACGCCGACGGTGATCTCGGTACCCTCGATGCACTTCTCGACCAGCACTTTGTCGCCGTACTCAAACGCCTTGGCGATTGCCGCGGGCAGCTCGGAGGGCTCATGGACCAGGGAAATGCCATAGCTGGAACCGTTGACGGCCGGCTTCACAAAGCAGCGCTCGCCACAAACCTCGACGATATGATCGATATCGACTTCATCGCCCACCTCGAGCGCGAGGCCGGGGGCAATAGGAATGCCCGCCTTGGCGTACAGGAGCTTAGAGACCTCCTTGTCGGCACCGCAGGCGCTGGCAAGCACGCCCGAGGCCGTGTAGGGGATACCAAGGGTCTCCATGGCACCCTGCATGGCGCCATCCTCACCGCCGGCGCCGTGCATGGCGATAAACGCCACATCGAAACCGCCAGTCGCCATGGTTACCATAAAGTCATCAGCGGCCGTGTCGAGCAGCTCCACCGAGGTGTAGCCGGCCTCCTTCAGTGCCGCCACAACGTTCTTTCCCGAATTGAGCGAGATCTCGCGCTCAGCGGAATGACCACCCGCCAAGACCGCTACGTGCATGTTCTCTAGGCTTTTACCCGGCATGGGCAGACTCCTCCTCTATAATTTCTGCAGCTGATACCATATTGTAGCGATACCCTCTACGTTTCCCCAAAATCGAAAGGCTTCCATGAATCCCAGGACTAAATCTCAGGACATTCGCGACTTGAGCCAAAACGATATTCGCGAGCTCGTGGCCGAGCTTGGCCAGCCCGCCTTCCGCGCGAAGCAGCTCATCGAATGGGTCTTTGAGAAGAACGTTTGTTCGTTCGACGACATGACCAACCTTCCCAAGGCTTTCCGCGAGCAGCTTAAAGAGGCTTTTGCCTTTGATACGCCGACTGAACTCACCAAGCAGGTTTCCAAAGATGGCTCGCGCAAGTATCTGCTCGAGTACCACGACGGCATTTCCGTCGAAACTGTCGGTATGCCCCGTCGCAACAAGCTTTCCGTCTGCGTTTCCACCCAGGCAGGCTGCGGCATGGGCTGTGCCTTTTGCGCTACCGGTCTCAACGGCCTCAAGCGCTCTCTGACCGCTCAAGAGATCGTCGACCAGGTACTTCATGTATCCAACGACTTTGGCGAGCGCGTCACGAGCGTTGTCTTCATGGGCCAGGGCGAGCCGTTTGCCAACTACGACGAGGTTCTCAAGGCGTTGCGAATCCTCAACGACCCCGATGGCATCGGTATCGGTGCTCGTCACCTCACCGTCTCTACCAGCGGCATTATTCCCGGTATTCGCAAATTTGCCGACATCCCCGAGCAGTTCACGCTTGCCGTTTCCCTGCATTCCGCCATCCAGTCGACACGCAATAAGCTAATGCCCGGTGTTAAGAAGTACACGCTACTTCGCCTTCACGAGGCGCTTCAACTCTACACCGAGAAGACTGGCCGCCGCCCGACCTATGAGTATGCCATGATCGAAGGCGTCAACGATACGAATCCCGAGATGCAGGCGCTCTGCGACTTCTGCGAGGGAACGTTGTGCCACGTTAACCTGATTCAGCTTAACGACATCGAGGGCAGCCCGCTCAAGCCGTCGCCGATTCATAAGGTTGAGGATCTTCAGCGTCGTCTTGAGTCCCGTGGCATCGAGACCACGATTCGTAACTCCCGTGGTAACGATATTGACGCCGCTTGCGGACAGCTGAAGCAGCGCTTCAAAGTTCAGAAGAACGCATAGGGGAGTCGCACCCCAAAACGTTTCATGTGAAACATCGAACGGCCCCGGTTACAGGAGATGCAACCGGGGCCGTTTTATTTATTGACCTTAATTTTGAATCAGCTGCTACCTGTCCCATTTTTTACGGCCAAAATAAGGGGTCCTTGCCTCGTGAATCAGACAAGGACCCCTCAAAATATGCTAAGTAATTGTTAGGTACCTAATAGCCTACATTTTCCCATTGGTTACTAACCCAACCTTGATTAATCTTGGGATTCTTCGTTACCTGAGCCGTACGCATGGCAACATCTTCTGTCATAACATTCATTTTCTTCTTGGAAGTATCGACGATATCTTGCGCGCCTCGAAGCAGACGACCTCGAAGTTCATCGTCTGTCGCGATCTTATATCCAGCAAAGGCACCAGCTGCGACAGTCGTCGCCAATGCAATCGCAGTTAAAATCTTATTCCTCATCTTGGCCTCCTTGATCAAACTGAATCATTTCGCCAAGAATACGAGAGAGCTCTTCCTCGTCTTTAAACTCAATCTCAATCTTATTCTTTCCACGCGAGCTCTTCACACGCACGTTGGTATTAAAAACCTGACGAAGCACGCGGGCAGCCTTTTTAAAAGACTGAGGCGTTGCAGGCCTCGGCTTCTTAGGTGTCTCTCCGGCAGAAAACAACGGAGCGAGATTTTCTGTCGCTCTTACGGAAAGGCCCTCTGCAACAACCTTCTCTGCAAGTCGAATTCGAGCGTCCTCATAGGGAACTGCAAGAATAGCACGCGCATGACCAGCAGTAAGTTTGCCCTCAAAAATCATCTGCTGAACAACTTCAGGGAGATCGAGAAGGCGCAGCGAGTTTGTAATTGCAGAGCGTGACTTGCTTACCGCCCTCGACAATGCCTCCTGGGTCATCCCGCTGGCATCAATGAGTTGGCGATAGCCCTTAGCCTCTTCGACGGGATTCAGATCAGAACGCTGAAGGTTTTCGATAAGAGCAAGAGCCAGCATCTCTTCATCATTTACCTCTTTAATGATGACTGGCAATTCTTCAAGGCCAGCAAGCTTTGACGCCTGGTAACGACGCTCACCAGCGATGATCTCATAGCCGTTTCCATGCTTGCGAACCAAAAGCGGCTGCAAAACGCCATGTTCTTGGATTGACTCGCTCAACTCGCGAAGTTCAGTTTCGTTAAAGTGAATTCGCGGCTGATTAGGGTTGGGAACGATATCCTCAATAGGTAGTTTTGTTTCAGATGCTGCATTTGAAGCCGATGCAGCCGAACCGCCGGTCTCATACTCGGCCTCTGAGACCAAAGCATTGAGTCCACGTCCCAATCCGCCACGTTTCTTTACACTAGGCACGCTTGATCACCTCTTTTGCAAGGTTCATATATGCTTTTGCACCCTTATTTTGAGGTGCATAGGTAATTACCGGTTCTCCAAAAGACGGAGCTTCGGAGATTTTAACCGTACGGGGGATTAGCGTCTTAAACGCCTTATCACCGAAGTACGATTGAACCTCCTCAACAACCTGATTCGATAGTGAAGTACGCGAGTCATACATGGTCATAAGCACACCATAGGTGTCTAAGCCCTTGTTCAGCCGTGATTTGACCATCTTCATTGACTCAAGCAGCTTCGTAACGCCCTCGAGTGCATAATACTCGCATTGGATCGGAATCAAAACGCTGTCTGCTGCGGTCAAGGCGTTGATAGTAAGCAGGCCGAGCGAGGGGGGACAGTCAATGAAAATAAAATCGAACTCGTCCTGAATCGGCTCAAGCAAATCTTTGAGGCGGGTTTCACGAGCGATTGCGCTTACGAGCTCAATTTCCGCGCCTGCAAGCTGAATTGTAGCCGGAATAACGAATACCTTTTTACAATTTGTATCAAGAACAAGTGATCCTGCCGGCACATCATTCAACAATGCATCATAGATGCAGTGCTCAAGGTCTTCTTTTTCAATTCCAAATCCGCTAGTGCTGTTTCCTTGCGGATCAAAATCGACAATCAGCGTCTTACGACCCTGCTCACCCAGTGCTGCTGCAAGGTTTACAGCCGTCGTTGACTTACCGACGCCGCCTTTTTGATTGATGATTGCAATAATACGCGTGTCTTTTGCGCTCTTAGAACGCTTAACGTCGCGAAATCCCACGGTCCCTCCTGGTGTGTATTAAAGCTGTCAAACGGAGGATGTTTCACGTGAAACATTCCGATTCGATATCAACCGCCATGTTTCACGTGAAACACTGCAAGTTGTTAGTATCCATTATGTTTCACGTGAAACATCTAGGCAAGCGGATTCTTCTTGGCCATGCCATTTGCACGAGGCAATGAAACGGATGCTGGATGACCCTTCTTAAGAACAATGAACTCCCTGTGGCCCAGGCCCTCAGGCAAATCGATAGCGTCATTCAGAAGCAAAGTGAAGCCGCAAATCTTTGCAGCTGACATGCCAGAAGCAAGCTCCTCATCCGAAGGATTGCCCTTGGTGATAACAAATAGCCCTCCATCCTTGAGATACGGAGCCGCATACTCAACAAGAATCGGTAGAGGGGCCAGTGCGCGGGCGGTTACAACAGAGAACTGCTTCTTATGGCTTCGAGCATATTCTTCAAGACGATCATGAACCGCATGAGCATGTTTCAATCCAACAGCATGGACAAAGGAATTAACAGCATCAACCTTCTTGCCAACAGAGTCAATATAAGTAGCTTTACGATGCGTGGTTATGGTTAATGGAATACCAGGGAAGCCCGCACCTGTTCCCATATCGAGCAAAGCTCCCTCAGGAGCCTTATTGATATAGGGGAGCAAAACAAGTGAGTCGAGGATATGAAGTACTACAGCATCTTCTACGTTAAGAATACGGGTGAGATTGGTTGTCTTATTTGTTTCAAGAACCAAATCCAAATGCTGGATACATTTTCTTAGCTCAACATCAGTTACGCTCAAGGAATACTCTTTGCAATAGGAAGTTAGACGACTCAACATCTCGTCAGCCTGCTGATCAGTAAGTACTAACAACGAAAGCTCCTTTCTGACAAAAATCAGTGTATCGAGAACTTTTGACAAAAAAAGGGGACGTGAAAACCACGTCCCCTTAGCATAAGCTCGAGTAGATTATCGAGCAACAATCACTACATGGCGATCAGGGTCAGAACCCTCAGAATGAGTATCGACGGCATCATTGCCACGAAGTGCAATGTGAACCAATCGGCGCTCGTAGGCATTCATGGGCGGAAGCGAAACACTCTTATGAGTGCGGATGGCACGCTCGGCAGCGGACTGAGCCATGGAGGCAACCTTGTCCTGACGGCGGCTCTTGTATCCCTCGACGTCCACTACAACCGGATACCTAAAGCCAAGCTTGCGGCTCACCAGCAAAGAGAACATAACCTGAAGAGCATCAAGAGTGCGACCATGACGGCCAATGAGAACAGCAAGGTCG
Source organism: uncultured Collinsella sp. (assembly GCA_900545505.1). Lineage (GTDB taxonomy): Bacteria > Actinomycetota > Coriobacteriia > Coriobacteriales > Coriobacteriaceae > Collinsella. Next base: position 11,145 of record UQZC01000005.1, on the reverse strand, counting down.
GGAGCCGTTACATCCAAAATCAGCTCACCCTCGTCGCCCTCATACTCATCGATAGGAGAGTTGGCGGCATCGAAGTGCGAAAGGATGGAACGCAGGATGGAAATCGCAACATCGGCAATGGTGTCGAGCTCCTCATCGGTCAGCTCTTCACCAGCCTTGTAGCGCTGTGCAATCTCGGGATAATCGCCCGCGACCTGCGGGGCAACCTCCTCAAGCATATCCTCGATGATCTCTTCAGACATAACGTACTCCAAAAGTTAGGTACCTAAATAAGATTGATATCCCACTACTTCTTCTTGTGCGGGCGCGGCTTCTTCTCGCGACGAGTGACCTCAACCTGCAGCGGAGCGTTCTTAAGACGCTCCTCCTCATCGGCCTTCGCCTTGTCGATGACCTTCTGCGTCACAAAAATCTGCTGGATAACCTGCCAAGCAGACGAGACGTCGTAGTACAGCAGAACACCAACGGGAAGGCTCCAGCCCATCCAAAGCATCATGACCGTCATGACAACGGCCATCATACGCATGCTCTGAGCCTGCTGGCCGGTCTGGTTGCGCGACATATAGAGCTGCGGAATCAGGGTCAGGACGGCAAACAGGATCAGGCAAACCAGCGCAGGCAGTGCAACCATAAAGCCATCGGCAAAGGAAGCGCTCGGCGTGGTGGTCAGGTCGGGCAGGATGTTGAAGAACGAGAACGTGCCGTTGTTAAAGTACTGCGGCAGGTTGCGCAGCAATGTAAACAGGGCGAACAGGATAGGCATCTGAATCAGCAGCGGCAGACAGCCAGCCATGGGGTTGAACTTGTTCTCGCTGTAGAACTTCTGCATCTCCTCGGCCTGACGCTGGGGATCGTCGGCATAGCGCTCCTGGATCTCGAGCATCTTGGGCTGCAGCACCTGCATGCGAGCCGTCGACTTGGTCGACTTGAGCATAAGCGGCGTCAGCAGCAGACGGATGATGACCACCAGGATGATGATGGACAGGCCCCAGTCGACCGCAAAGGTCTGGATGAGCTTGAGCAGCTCGAAAAGGATGTTAACGATCCAATCCCACATGTAAGTTTTCCTCCGATAGCGAGTGCCCGCTAGGGCACAGGGTCATAACCGCCGACGTGCAGGGGATTGCAGCGAGCGATGCGCCTCACGGCAAGCCAGCAGCCTCTCAAAACACCGTGCTTCTCAATCGCCTGGATGGCGTATTGCGAGCACGTTGGGTAATAAATGCAGGCGTCAGGCAATAAGGGCGAAATAACCTGTTGATATATGCGAATAGGAGCGATGGCAACACGTCGCAAAACGTGATTGCTCATCGCTCCTCCCCGGCAACGCCGGCGCGCTTCATAAGCGAACGCAACGCCTTGTCCATCTCCTGCGGCGAGGAAACCCTCGTCTTGGGAGTTGCAAACAAGATGATGTCATAACCCGCAACGGGAAATCCGCAGCTGCGGGCGGCCTCGCGCATCACACGCTTAGATCGGTTGCGCACGACGGCACAACCGAGTCGCTTAGCACCAACGAAGGCGACCCTTCCGGAGTCGCCTTCGCCAACCGATTCACATATGGTCATTCGAATCAGAGGGTGATTGAAACGACGCCCCTGACTGAACACATGCTCGAAATCTTGCCGAGACTTAATAGTCTTCATGCGAGATGTGTGTATCGCTGCTAGACAGTGAGACGCTTGCGGCCCTTGGCGCGACGACGGGCGAGCACGGCACGACCACCCTTAGTGGCCATACGGGCACGGAAGCCATGGGTCTTGGCACGCTTACGCTTATTAGGCTGATACGTACGCTTCATCTTAAGTTCCTCCTGCTGCATTTCGAGTGTCCGCGGGGACGCGGACGCAGATATAGACACGTGAGCTTGAAGATTGTAGGGAAATCAATGTTCAAATGTCAAGAAATCAAAGGTAAAAGGTTGCGCAGTTCACACGGTTCCCCCATAAGCCAAGCTCGATTTAGCGGTGCATGGCAACTTTTCACGATATTTCATCGAGTTTTCAACAGGTCATGTTGGCAATGTTGAGAACTTTTCGTCCGTTTTCCAAAGTTTTCAACAGGTTTTGAAAGTTTGTCGAAAGATGAGAAACATTGCACGGTGAGCTACTATTTGTTCGAAACCTTTTGGAAGATTGCGAGCGGCATGTCTGACGACTTTTACACCATGGTCGATTCCGGAGACCCGGCACCCGACAACGAGCACATCACCGGCGTGCGCGAAGAGCGTGACGAAGGTGAACAGACGACAACGCAGGCGCCAAAAGCCATGTACGCCGCGCGCATCGCCGTCTATGACGACATGCTGTCGACACCGCGTGTGATCGTCATCGATCCGCAAGATGTCCGCACGTATTTGGAAGAGACGACCAACACCGTCTACCAGTGCATGAAAGAACAAGGTGGCCATATCTCGCTCATGGTCATCCGCGAGATTGTCGAAAACTTTATCCACGCACACTTTGCAGAGCCCATCATCTCGATTCTGGACGGCGGAGACACCATCCGCTTTGCTGACCAAGGACCCGGCATCGACGACAAGGAACGCGCTTTCGACTTTGGCGTTACCAGCGCAAACAGCAAGATGAAGCGCTATATCCGTGGAACCGGAGCAGGGTTTCCCATGGTGCAGGAGTATTTGGAAAACGCCGGCGGTGCCGTATCCATCGAGGACAACATGGGCAACGGCACCGTGGTTACGGTAAGCCTGAACCCTAAACGCGTGCAGGAAATCGAGCGTGCCGGCGGACGCGGTGCTGCCGTGCGGCCCGAGACGGAGCAGCCCACATATCCCCTGCCGGGAGCTTTTGCGCAGCAGCCCATGGCAACGCAGCAGATGCAGCCCCCCGTGGGGCAGATGCAGCAGCCCGGAATGCTTCCCACACAAGAGCCCCAGGCGGCATCTATGTCGATGACGCCAAACATGCCAGAGGCCATGCCGCTGGCAGATCAGGATGCAGCAGCAATGCAGCAGGCGACGGGGGCACCGGGTGGCCAGCAAATGGGCTATCAGCCGTACCAACGGGGATATCCATATCAGCAGATGCCGCCACTGGGGTATGGCCAGCAGTTCCCGCAGCAGTACCAGCAGGGATATCAGCAGCCGTACCAGCAGATGCCGCAGCAGCAGTACAACCCCTGGGCCCAGCAGATGCCTCTGCAGCCTTACCAACAGTGGCCTCAAAGTTTTCAACAGCAAATGCCGCCGATGCAGAGTTCTCAACAACCAGCAGCTCAAATGATGTATCCTAATGCAGCAAATCAGTATGCGCAGCCACAACCGGACGTGTTCGTAAGCGATCGCGGCAACGCCGCGCTGGGCTATCTGGCGCAAAATCAAGCGTGCGGTGCAACCGATCTGGCGAGGGCGTTTGGAAACTCGGCCCCCACTTGGTCACGCACGCTCAATGACTTGGCGCAGGCCGGCTTGGTCATCAAGCATGGCCAGAAATACCATCTGACCGAACTCGGCGCCGCTCGCGTGCGAGCTCAGAGCTAAAGAACGGGAGAGACAGTGGACGAGGAAGCAAGCATCATCCTGGGGGATGCCATCGCCTTTTGCCAGCGCGACGGCCAAGATGCACGCCTCATCAACATGCTGGGGCAATCGCGGGCCATAAGCCTGACCGAAGATACGCTCACGATCGAGGCCCCCTCGCGCTTTGCCATCGCGCAGCTCAAAAAGCATCAGCCGACTATTGAGGCCTATCTGGAAGAAATCGCCTTTGCACCGATCGCGCTCGACATCGTGGCACCGCAAGGCGCCGCAACGGAATCCGCTGCCGCGACGGCGCCCGCCACGGCTCCCGCCGCTTCCCCGGCGGCACCGACCTCCGCAGGCGACGTGCCGACAATCGAGCACCAGCACAGCGATGTTTCCCGTGAAACCATGGCACCGTTGCCGACCGCGGCGGCGACGTCAACGAACGCACCCGTCACGCACATGCCTATCGCTCACGACGCAGCGGCGGGCGCGGATTCGGGCATTGCAATCAAGAACACGCTCTCGGCCGATGATTTTCGTCGCATGATGAACCAGATGAAGGGCGGAGCGCCGACTAAATCCACGCAAGCTGCGACCCCCGCTTCACCCATACCGGCGCCGACCGTGCCGGCCGAGCAGAATACGGATGGAGCCCCGCTCGCCGCGAACTCAAAATTTACCTTTGAGAACTTTGTCTACGGCCCCGAAAACAGCCATGCCTATCGCTCGGCACTCAAGTTTGCCGCCCTCGCGGACGAGCGCGGCACATGCACATCACTGTTCATCTACGGCAAATCGGGCCTGGGCAAGACGCACCTGCTGCTTGCCATCAAAAACGAGCTCGCCGAGAAGTCGCCCGAGATCAAGGTCAAGTATGCCAACTCCCAGGCATATCTGGACGACCTGATGACCGAGTTCGACCGCCAAAAGAAGAGCAACGCCCCCATCATGCAGGCGTACCACGGCGTGGACGTGCTCATCATCGATGACATCCAAAACATCATCGGCAAGCGCGCGAGCGTGGACTACTTTTTCCAGCTCATGGACGAGTTCATCCGCAACAACAAGAAGGTCGTCATCGCGGCAGACCGTGCCCCCAAGGACCTGAGCATGGACGAGCGTCTGACCAGCCGCTTCAACGCCGGCATGCTCTGCCTGGTCGCAGAGCCCAGCTACGAGATGAAATACAAGATCTTGCAGCGCTATTACGAGAACACCATCGTCGCCGCTCCCGAGGCAGGCGACGACTCGCTGCTGGCGGCCTATGGGGGCGACGGCGGACACCTGACCGACGAGCACTTTAAACACATGGCCGAGGTCTCGGGCACCAACATCCGCGAACTCGAGAGCTTTTGCGAGCGCTGCGCCGGCGAGGCGGGCGACCGCGAGCGCGAGGGCGGGGAGCTCACCTTTGACGATATCGACGCCATCGCCAGCCAGTACTTCGACACATCGGCCAAAAAGATCAACGTCCAGACGGTTCAGTCCGTCATCGAAGAGCAGTACGGCGTGACGCACGAGGAGCTCATCGGCCCGCGTCGCAACGCCAATATCGCCAAAGCACGCCATATCGCTATCTACCTGGCCATCGAGATGTGCGAGATGACGACCACGGCGGTGGGCGCCGAATTTGGCAACCGCAACCACTCGACCGTCAGCACGAGCTACAAAAAGGTCCAGAAGATGATCCAGGAAGACCGTACCGTCACCGAAGACCTCAAATCGCTGCGCGATAAAATTACACTGCGCTCGTAGGGAAATAGAGACACCTGTTGAAAACTTGTCGAAACCATGGGCATAAGGTGTCTAAAACCCAACCCGCGGTGGTGAAAAGTTTTGCGCAGGTTTTGAACGTGGAAAACCACCCCCGTTGCACACAGGTTGCTGTCGATTCTCTTTCTGGGTCTGACCTGCGTCTTTGGGAGTAATCAACAGTTTCGTCAGTGCTATTACTATTATTAAGATATTTATATCTAAAGAAAGGTATTAAAAGATGAAGTTCACCGTCAGCCAGAGCTCGCTTACACAAGCCATCGGCGTCGTTATGAAGGGTGTCGCTTCGGCGTCCACCCTTCCCATCCTGTCGGGCGTGCTCGTCAAGGCGCAAGACGGCATCTTGGAATTCCAGACCTCTAACTACACCATCTCGATCCGTCATCGCATCGCGGCGCATGTCGAAGAAGAGGGTGAGATGGTTATCCCCTGTAAGATGCTCTCCAATATCACCAAGACCCTCCCCGATGCCCCGGTCACCTTTGAGCTCTCCGAGCGCCAGGTGTTGATCGGTTGCGAAAAGAGCTCGTTCCGCCTTAACACGCTCGACGCCAACGACTTTCCGGAGTTTCCGGCCTATGCCATCGAGAGTGCCGTCGAGTTGCCGACCGACATCCTGTCCGAGATGGTCGGCCGCGTGTGGCGCGTCACCTCGACTGACAAGGCCCGCCCCATCCTGGGCGGCGTGCACATGAAGGTCGAGAACAACACCGTGCGCCTGGTGGCGACCGACTCCTTCCGCTTGGCCGTGTGCGACACCCAGGTCGAGACCTCGACACTCGAGGGCTCGTTTGAGCTCAACGTCCCGGCCGATGCCTTTAACGACGCGCTCAGCATTATGGCGAGCCAAGCAACCATCATGATCGGCGCCACCGACACCCAGGTCGTCTTTGAGGCCGGCAACACCACCTATGTGTCGCGTCGTATCGAGGGCACGTACCCCAACTACAAGCAGCTCATCCCCGATTCGTGCGTGACGAGCGTCAAGATCGATGTGGCGGCCTTCAACGCCGCCCTGAAGCGCGTTGCCGTTATCGCCAGCGCCAACCCCGCCGTCAAATTCGAGATCGATGTCGAGAACGGCCAGATGGGCCTGTCCTCCATCTCCAACGACCAGGATCTGGCGCAGGAGACCATTGACGTCGAGGCCGAGGGCGAGTCGGGCACCATCGCCTTCAACTACCACTACATCTTCGGCTGTCTCAATGCCCTGTCCAAGGAGAAAGAGATCACGCTGGAGCTCAAGAGCTACTCGCAGGCAGGCATCTTTAAGTCCTACGACAAGATCAACTACCTGTACCTGGTCATGCCGGTGCGCATCTAGCGTCTATCGATGGCTATGTTCGCCCACGAGCTTTCCGTCGCGCACTACCGCAGCTTCGACCGTTATCGTCTGACCCTGAGCGGCGGCGTGACGGTGCTCGCGGGACCCAACGCGGCGGGGAAGACCAACCTCATAGAGGCGCTGCAGCTGCTGACGAGCGGCACCTCGTTTAGGCATCCGACCGCTGCCGAGCTCGTGCGCGACGGCGTGGGCTCGTGCAAGGTCGAGCTGAGGCTCGAGGGCGATGGGCGCGTGCTGGACATGGGGCTGTGCGTAGAGGACGGCAAGCGCTCGTTTAGCCGTAACGGCAAGCGGTGCGCGGCCGCCGGCGTGCGCGGTGTGCTGCCGAGCGTTCTGTTTTGCCCGGACCACCTGGATATGGTCAAGCGTGGCGCCAGCGTCCGCCGCGCCGCGCTCGACGACTTTGGCGTGCAGCTGAGTGCACGCTACGCCGACCTTTCGAGCACCTATGGCCGCTGCGTGACGCAGCGCAATGCCCTGCTCAAGGAGAGCTGGTGCTGCCGCGAGATGCTTGGCGCCTGGAATGAATCGCTTGCCCGTGCGGGCTCGGCCCTGCTCGTGCATCGTTTGGCCCTGGTCGACCGACTGGCGGGCCATGTGCGCGATGCTTACGGACAAGTGGCGTCCGGCGAGCCCGCGGACGTGTCCTACGTGTCCACGCTGGGGGATTTGCCCCAGACCGAGGACCGAGAAGAGCTGAAGGGCTGGGCGTACGAGCGCATGTTGGCGACGCTCGACGAGCGCGCCGACGAGGAAATTCGCCGCGGCGTGACGCTCGTGGGGCCGCATCGCGACGAGATCGAGTTTTCCGTTGCAGGGCGGTCTGCCCGTTCATTTGCCAGCCAGGGGCAGCAGCGTACGCTGGTGCTGGCCTGGAAGGTGGCGGAGGTGGCCGTTGCCCGCGGCATTTTGGGCACTGCACCGCTGCTGCTGTTGGATGACGTGATGAGCGAGCTCGACGCCGGGCGCCGAGACGCTTTTCTGCAGTTGATCGGCGATGATATCCAGACGGTCATAACCACCACCAATCTGGGGTACTTTACCGATGACCTGCTTGATCGAGCCAAGGTGGTGAGCATGGGTGAGGCGTGCTAATTATGAGCGCGAGAACGGCACGGTTGCTTTCGGCGGCTTTCTAGATGCCGAACGCCAGCGCATTTTGGCCGCGGCGACACCGGAACGCCGTGCCCAAATGGAGGCCGCCGAGCAATCGCGCGCAATCTATCGCGCCTGGAACACGGTGTGCGCGGGAACGCGCGAAGGGCGCCATGTGACGGGTCTGCGCTATCTGCCCGAGCCCAACGAGCTGTTGGTGTATCTCGACTCGCCCTCGTGGACGCAGGAAATGACGCTGCTGCGCGAGATCATCCGCGCGCGCATGGAGCGCGTCGGCGCGCATGTTGACGGCCTTGTGTTCAAAACGACCGCCCCCGGCCACACGCCGCCCGCCGCCAAGGAGCGCCTGCGGCCGGCCGAGATTGAGCGCCCGCCGGCTCCGCATGCCGACCTCAGCGAGTCCGAGCGCGCCGAGATCGAGCGCCAAGTGGCACCCATCGAAGACCAAAAACTGCGCGAGGCCCTCGAGAATGCCATGAGAGCCAGTGCCGAGTGGGCCAAGGGCGTGCAGAGCAAAAAAGAGCCTTAAATCGCATCTGGTGGCCTTGTAGAGCCAAATACCCTCGTTCCCGAGGGTATTTTTTTACGATAAACTAGTAAGGCTGTACACATTTTCTTAGCTGAAGGAGGACGTGTGGCAAACGAAAACGATTACGATGGCGGCGAGATTAAGATTCTCGAAGGTCTCGAGGCCGTTCGTAAGCGCCCGGGCATGTATATCGGCTCGACGAGCGCCAGCGGTCTGCATCACCTGGTGTGGGAGATCGTTGACAACTCTGTCGACGAGGCCATGGCCGGTTTCTGCACCGAGATCCAGGTGACGGTCCACGCCGACAACTCCATCACGGTCGTCGATAACGGGCGCGGCATCCCCGTCGACGAGCACCCCATCAAAAAGATCCCGACGCTCGAGGTCGTCATGACGATTTTGCACGCCGGCGGTAAGTTCGATAATTCGGCCTATAAGGTCTCGGGCGGCCTGCACGGCGTTGGCATCTCCGTCGTCAACGCACTGTCCAAGCGTGTGGTCGTTCAGGTTCGTCGCGACGGCAACACCTACGAGATGGAGTTCTCGCGCGGCAAGACCGTCAAGAAGATGGAGGTCGTGGGCACCTCGGATTCGACGGGCACCACCGTCACCTTCTGGCCCGACGACGAGATCTTCGAGACCTGCATTTACGATTTCGATACGCTGCACAACCGTCTGCAGGAGACGGCGTTCCTCAATAAGAACCTCAAAATCGTGCTGACCGACGAGCGCGAAGCGACTCCCCACGTGGAGGAGTTTTGCTACGAGGGCGGCATCATCGACTTCGTCAAGTTCCTCAACGAGGGCAAGGACGTCCCCGAGGCCTTTAAGGAGCCCATCTACATCGAGGGCAAATCGGACCCGGACGCGCCTGTGGCCAAGATGGGCGAGGTCGAGGTTTCCCTGCAGTGGAATAGCGGCTACGGCGAGAACGTCATGTCGTTTGCCAACGACATCTACACCCCCGAAGGCGGCATGCACCTTGAGGGCTTCCGTACCGCGCTCACCCGCGTGATCAACGATTACGCGCGCAAGCAGAACCTGCTCAAGGAAAAAGACGCCAACCTGACCGGCGACGATGTGCGCGAGGGCCTTTCGGCCGTTATCTCGGTCAAGCTGCCCGATCCGCAGTTTGAGGGCCAGACCAAGGCCAAGCTCGGCAGCTCCTATATGCGCGCACTGACGCTCAAGATCGTGACCGACGGCCTTGCCGATTACCTCGAGGAGCACCCTAAGCCCGCTCGCGAGATCGTCAAGAAGGCGCAGCAGGCCTGCAAGGCGCGCAATGCCGCCCGCAAGGCGCGCGAGGCGACCCGCCGCAAGAGCCTGCTCGAGACGGCGTCCCTGCCCGGTAAGCTCGCCGACTGCTCGGTGCGCGATGCCGAGCTGACCGAGCTCTTCATCGTAGAGGGCGACTCGGCAGGCGGTTCGGCCAAGGACGGCCGTCGCCGAGACATCCAGGCGATTCTGCCCCTGCGCGGCAAGATTTTGAACGTCGAGCGCGTTGGTGACCATCGCGCGTTCTCGAGTGACACCATCCAGTCGCTGATTACCGCGATCGGCTGCGGCGTCACGACGAGTGCCGGCGACGGCGGCGATTTCGATATCACCAAGGCGCGCTACCACAAGATCATCATCATGACCGATGCAGACGTCGACGGCGCGCATATCCGCATCCTGCTGCTGACGTTCTTCTACAAGTACATGCGTCCGCTGATCGATGCCGGCTACGTCTATGTTGCCTGCCCGCCCATCTTTGGCATTAAGGTGCGCAACAAGATCCACTACGTGTATCCCAACGGCCGCCAGCCCGAAGACGAGATCCTGCGCGATACCATCCAGAGTCTGGGCCTGAACCCCGATGATAACGACGAGGACGGCAAGGCCAAGGACGGCAAGATCACCAAAAAGCGCAAGGGCTATACCGTCCAGCGCTACAAGGGCCTGGGCGAGATGGACCCCAAACAGCTTGCCTCGACGACGATGGACCCAAAGACCCGCATTCTGCAGCGTGTGTCGATCGAGGACGCCGTGGTGGCGGACCGCGCCGTGCGCGAGCTGATGGGTTCCGAGGTCGGCTATCGCCGCGAGTACATCGAGAAGCATGCACATGATGCACGATTCCTTGACGCTTAAGAGGAGGTAACGTGGCAGACGATATCAACAATAACGAGGGTATGGACGAGGCCGGCGATGCCGGTATGCCCGATGATCTGAAGCGCCTGCTTGCCCGTGCTGAGCAGGGCGAGGACGGCGATCCGGACGCCTATAACCCCGATGCCGATGATGATGAGGAAGAGGACGACGACGGTGAGCTCGAGGAGAGCTTTGGCGAAGTCGATCGTGGCGCCTCGGCCGGCGAGGACATCAACGGCGGCCAGCTCCAGATTTCGGAGTTCGGTCGCGAGATGAAGCAGTCGTTCATCGAGTATTCGATGTCGGTTATCACAGCGCGTGCCCTGCCGGACGTGCGCGACGGCTTAAAGCCGGTACACCGCCGCATCCTGTACGCGATGAACGAGAGCGGCATCTACCCCAACCGCCCACACAAAAAGTCGGCCTGGACGGTCGGCGAAGTTATCGGTAAGTACCACCCGCACGGTGACTCTGCGGTCTACGAGGCCATGGTCCGCCTGGCGCAGTGGTTCTCCATGCGCACGCCGCTCATCGACGGTCACGGCAACTTCGGCAACATCGATGGCGACGGCGCGGCGGCCATGCGTTACACCGAGAGCCGCCTGGCCAAGCCCGCCATGGAACTGCTGCGTGACTTGCAGAAGGATACCGTCGACTGGCAGCCCAACTACGACGAATCGCTCGCCGAGCCCGTGGCACTGCCTGCGCGCTTCCCCAACCTGCTGGTCAACGGCAGTCAGGGCATCGCCGTCGGTATGGCCA
>UQZC01000004.1 GCA_900545505.1 uncultured Collinsella sp. | reverse complement strand
CTGTTGAATGCGGCGCGTTGGCGCTACCAGCTTTTCTCGATATCGCGGATGCGCCGATAGAGCCACTCGTTTTGCGGTGCCTGGATATCGTGTTTGGCTGCGAGGCGGCAGATGGTGCCCGCGAACTCATCAACCTCGGTTTTGCGCCTTGCGATGCGGTCTTGAGCCATCGAGGGCATACCGGCGGGGTCGATTCCCTCGATGAGGTGCACCATTTGCGTCAGGTCTGCCTCGGTCAGTTCAACGCCCTCGGCGTTGGCGACCGCAAGCGTTTCGCGCATGGCGGAAACAAAGCAGCGACGCTGCTCGGAGCCCGGCTCAGTGGCGCTTCCGTAGGTCCCGCCGTAGGCCATGCAGGTCTGGTTGATGCCGTCGTTGAGCATGAGTTTGGCCCACATGCGGTGGGCGATGTCGTCCTCGACGGTATGGGCGATGCCACAGCGCGTATAGAGCTCGTCGATCGCGGTGATGGTTGCGGGGTTCGTGCCGGCCGCCGCGCCAAAGCGGATTTCGCCCGCATTGGTAAAGGTGAGCGCGCCGTTGAGAAACACGGCGTCCATGCCCTGGCAGATACCAAGAACGGTATGCTCCCAGCCAAAGCGTTCGGCAATCTTTTGCTCGCTCGTAATGCCGTTGCATAGCGAGGCGATGAGCGTGTTGGGTCCCACGACGCGCTCCATAGTCTTGAGTGCTTGGTCGAGACCGGTGGTCTTGACTGTCAGGATGACCAGATCGGCGGGCGTCGCCTCGCTGGCGCGGACGGACGTGAGATCGCAGGGCTTGCCGTTGACAGTGAGCGCATCGCCCGCGTGACGCTCAAAACGGGTGTCATCCATGACGTATTCGACGGCGTCATTGCCGAGGGCCTTGGCAATCATGCTGCCGTAGAGCAGGCCGACGCCGCCCTTGCCGATAAAAGCGACCTTGTTGATCTGCATGTGAATCATCTCCCTATATAAAAGGCGCCCGCGTAAGGGGCGCCTGATGGATTGTATGCTGCCAGGGTGATTGGTGGGTGCGCGGGGCGGCTGTTATGAAAAAGAAACTATTGCGCTGTGCGCTTATGCCGCGGGGCAGACCGCAAAGACATGCGCGTGGTCATGCCCGGCTCCTTTCATCGGGCTTTTTGCTGATGTTAAAGCGGTGCCGTGACAGCTCGATTTCTGCTGCGTTACGATACGTTCTCGATTGCGATTCCACGATGTTTCGGCTGCGTGACCATTGTGTTTCGCCTTGCCGGGGCGCTGATGGCGAAGGGAGGGGCCGTGCAATATCGCGTTGACCCCAAAAGCGGCAACCGTATCTCGGCGTTGGGTCTGGGCTGCATGAGGTTTCCCGGTGCGCGGGGACGTCCGGATGCGAAGACAGCCGATGCCATCATTTCCCGTGCGGTGGAGCAGGGGATTAATTATCTGGACACCGCGTATCTCTATCCCGGTAACGAGGCGTGCGTGGGCGCCTCGCTTGAGCGCTTGGGGCTGCGTGACCGGGTGTTGCTGGCGACCAAGTTGCCGCATGCTTCGTGCAAGTGCGCGGAGGATTTCGACCGGTTCTTCGATGAGCAACTGCGGCGCCTGCGGACCGACCATATCGACTATTACCTCATGCATAACATTACCTCGCCCGCCCAGTGGGAACGTGTGGTGGCGTTGGGCATTGAGGACTGGATCGTGTGTCAAAAGGCGGCGGGGCGCATTCGCCAGATTGGTTTTTCGTACCACGGCAGCGCGGTGGATTTCCTGACGATGCTTGACGCATATGACTGGGATTTTTGCCAGATACAGTACAACTATGCCGGCGAGCGTTACCAAGCGGGAACGGCAGGACTCATGGCGGCTGCGGAGCGCGGGCTCGCGGTGTTTGTGATGGAGCCGCTGCTGGGCGGGCGTTTAGCGGGCAAGCTGCCGCCACGGGCCCGCGCTGTGCTCGATAGTGCCCGTGACCCGCATTTGCTCACTCCTGCCGCCTGGGGTCTTTCGTGGGTGTGGAATCATCCTCAGGTGACGATGCTGCTTTCGGGTATGACCGATACCGCGCAGGTGGATGAGAATTCGTCACTGGCAGACCTCGCGTTGCCGAATTCGATGACTGCCAACCAGCTCGACACGATCGCGCACGTGCTGGATGAGTTTGAAAAATCGAATCGCGTGCCCTGCACGGGATGCGGCTATTGCATGCCGTGCCCTAAAGGCATCAATATCCCTGGATGTTTTGCCGCCTACAACGCAAGCTATGCGCACAGCTGGTTTACGGGGCTGTCTCAATACTTTACGGCGGGCGCGGTGCGCACAAGCGAGCCCAAGTTGGTGAGCAATTGCGTCAAATGCGGCAAATGCGCGCGGCACTGCCCGCAGCACATCGATATTCCCGAGCGTCTCGACGATGTGCGCCGACGTTTCCAGCCTGGTCCCGTGACGGCGGTGCTTAAGGCCTTCGGCAAAACGCGCTCCTCATGACCCTTTTATAACTTGCGGTGGAATAGTTCCTGTTTGCGGCAGAATAGGGACCAAACAGGAACTATTCCACCGCAACTGAAGGGGGCTGTCGTGGGCCATCGAGATTCATGTGATGATTTGCGCGAGGTTCGTTGGGGCGTTTTGGGCGCCGGGCACATTTCGCATCGATTTGCATCGTCGCTCAAGGAGGTGGACGGGGCACGGCTGGTGGCTGCGGCCGGCCGCACTCCTGCACATGTCGAGGAATTTTCCCGAGCGTTTTCGATCGATGCTGCGCATGGCCATGCCTCGGTCGACGATAACGGCAATGCGGCTTATGACGCGCTGATTGCCGACCCCGATGTCGACGCAATCTACTTGGCTCTTCCGCATGGCATGCATACGCGTTGGGCCTGTCGCGCGCTGCGCGCCGGAAAGGCCGTGCTGTGCGAAAAGCCGGCCGTTTTGAGTGAGGAAGAGGCTCTCTCGATTGCCTCCACCTCTCGTGAGCGCGGCGTGCTGTTTATGGAGGCGATGAAGAATCGGTTTTGCCCGATGCGCACTCGCGTGAAAGACTTGCTTGCGTCGGGTGAGCTTGGCCGTATTGTCTCGATTGAAAGCGTGCAAAAGCTCGATTACGGCGAGCCTCCTTCGGGCTATCTGCTTGATTCGTTGCAGGGCGGCTGTCTATATGACATGGGCTGCTATGCGGTCGGTTGGTTTGAGGATTTGCTCGCGGGCGCGTGCGAGGTTTCATCCCGTGAAGTTCGCTGGCGTGACGTATCAGGCGGCCGCGTCGATTGGGCCGACGAGATCCGTATGAGCGTCGGCGGTATACCCATTCATATGGTGTGCGACGGCAAAGCAACATATGAAAGCCGCTTAACGATTGCCTGTGAGCGAGGCTCGTTGGAAATCGAGCGTCTCCATCGTCCCGAGCTCGCCCATGTGAAGTATTCCGACGGTCGAACGCTAGAAATAAATGCCCCGTTTGAGATCGATGATTTCTACGGCGAAATCCAGCATGCGACCCAGCTCATCCGGGCGGGGAAACTCGAGAGTCCCGTCATGCCCCTTGCTGCCACGCAGCGCTGTGCACACATCATCGATGCGATTCGTCTAGCCCTCTAGGACTTGGCGCTGACGCGTAGGGGATCATGACGCCGGCGCCCGTGGTGCCTGGCGGCCCACATCTCTGATGCCCCTTTTATAACTTGCGGTGGAATACGGTCTGTTTGCGCCAAAATAAGGCACCAATAGACCGTATTTCACCGCAACTGATGAGTAGGGAGCTGGAGATGCTGACGATCGGGTGTCATCTTTCGACGACGAAGGGCTATCGGGCGATGGGGGAGACGGCGCTGTCCATTGGCGCCAATACCTTTGCATTCTTTACGCGCAACCCGCGCGGCGGCAAGGCGAAAGACCTTGACATGGATGATGTGGCGGCCCTGCGCGAGCTTATGGAGCAAAACGACTTTGGCCCGCTCGTGGCTCATGCCCCGTATACCTATAACCCCTGCTCCGCTAAGGAGCGAGCGCGCGAGTTTGCCCTGGAGGCCATGGCCGAGGATCTGCAGCGCATGGAAGCACTGCCCGGCAACTACTACAATTTTCATCCCGGTGCGCATGTAGGACAGGGGGCAGACGTCGGCATTCAGATGATTGTTGATACGCTGTGCCAGGTGATGTTCGAGGGACAGCAGACGACGGTATTGCTCGAGACCATGGCCGGCAAGGGCACCGAGGTGGGCCGTAGCTTTGAAGAACTGGCGTGCATTATCGAGGGCGTTGCCGCCAAGTGCCCAGAGCTGTCCGATAAGCTGGGCGTTTGTTTGGACACCTGCCATGTGAGCGATGCCGGCTACGACATCATCCATGATCTGGACGGCGTACTCGACGAGTTCGACCGCGTGGTGGGTATCGATCGCTTGCATGCCGTACACATCAACGATTCGAAGAACCCTTGTGGCGCCCATAAAGATCGTCACGAGTGCATCGGCAAGGGATACCTTGGCAGCGAGGAATTTGGTGGCGGTATGCAGGTTATGCAGAATATTGTATCGAATGGCCGTTTGCGTTCGCTGCCGTTTATTTTGGAGACTCCGAACGAATTTGCAGGTTATGCAGCTGAAATTAGACTATTAAGGTCATTGCAGCAGTAATGACTGTCACAAAGTAGAGTATTCAATTCACGTTATGGGTTTGTTTCAATCAGTTTTCTCATTGCAGATTCGTAATTCCGGGTGCATAATAGCCAACAGTTTTTGCAGACCTCTGAATCAAACGAGGTCACCGGAAGGAGACTGATTATGAAGCTGAAGAAGCTTGGCGCATTTGCCGCCACGGGTGCTATGGCGCTCGCCCTTGCTCTGACGGGCTGCGGCTCGTCCAACGCCACCTCTGGTTCTGATGCCGGTTCCAGCAGCTCTGACGACGCTAAGGTCGAGAAGGTCGACGGCTCCAAGGAGTACGCGCTCGTCAAGGACGGTACGCTGACCGTCGGCACCTCTGCCGAGTACGCTCCGTTTGAGTACAAGGATGACAACGGCGATTATCAGGGCTTTGACCTTGAGCTCATCAAGGCTATCGGCGACAAGCTGGGCCTGGATGTCGAGTATGTCAACAATGACTTTGACACGCTGGTTCCGGGTGTCGCTTCGGGCGCCAAGTATGACGTTTCCATTGCGGCTATCACCGACACGCCCGAGCGTGAGAAGGAAGTCACTTTCTCCGATTCCTACTACATGGACGATCAGGCTATTGTGACCAAGGTCGATAACACCGACATCACGGCCGACAACTACAGCGAGAAGCTCAACAACGCTGACGCTACCATCATCGTCCAGTCTGGCTCGACCGCCGAGGCCTTTGCCCAGGAGAACTTCCCCAAGGCCAAGATTGTCCCCTACAAGGACGCCACCGAGTGCTTCAGCGCCCTGCAGTCCGATAAGGGCGACGCTGTAGTCACCAACCGCTCCGTTGCCAGCCAGCTGACCGCCGAGCAGTTCAACACCTGCCAGACCATTAAGCAGATCAGCACCGGCGAGGAGTACGCCATCGCCATCAACCAGGGCAACACCAAGCTCAAGGATGACATCAACCAGGCCATCAAGGACCTGACCGACGACGGTACCGTCGACGCCCTCATGGCTAAGTACAACATCAAGTAAAATAACTACTTGATTGCGCGCGGGCCCTTTCCGTTTTGCGGAGAGGGCCTTTGCGCTTCTCTTGACGGAGACCGTTTCCGTCTCGTTTTGCCGGCAACTTCTACGATAGGAGCCACCTTGTCTCGACTGAACAAAGGGGCTGCGGAGCAGCGTTTTCCACTGCCCGCCCTGCTCCAAAAGCTAGTCTGCGTCATGGCCGTGGCGCTTGCGCTGGTGTGCGCGGGGACATATGCGCCCACGACCGCCCAGGCGCTTGAGACCGCAAAGATTACCGCCCGACCCAACACCGGTTCGGGCAGCGATGTGGTCGGCGGCACCGAGACGCGCATTACCTGGGAAGTTCAGGCCGATGCCGACGAGGAGCTGAACGGCCTTTCTTTGACGTTTGTCGACGGCACGACGTTTGGTACCGATGACACGCGATTGACGATGCTCTCGGGCGAGGACCTCATGGATCGTACGCCCATGAAACCCACGTGCAAGGCTGACGGCCAGACGCTCAAGATTGACTTTGGCGAGACGGCACCTGCCGGCGGCTTTTTCCGTGTCGAGGTTTACGGCGTGACGTTTCCCGTCGAGGGCGGCGAAGAGGTCTTTAGCGGCACCTATACGCTCGCCGACGGTTCGACCAAGAAGATTTCCAAGATTCCTTCCGTCGAGATTAAGGGCGTGACGGCATTCGATAACTTCCTGGCCGATCTTAAGGAGCAGCCGTGGGTCGAGGCATGGAATTCCAACATGTTCCTTCGCCTGTTCCTGAACCCGGTCATTTTGGTCCAGAGCCTGCCGATCGTCTTCAAAGGCTTCCTTATGTCGCTCTCGATCGTGCTCGTGGCATTTCCGTTGGCCATTCCCTTTGGCTTTGCGCTGTCGCTCATGCGCATTTCCAAGTCGCGCATCCTTCGTTGTCTTGCCGGCATCTATGTGAATATCATCCGCGGCACGCCGGCGTTCCTGCAGATCTACATTGCGTTCTTTGGCCTGCCGCTTGCCGGTGTCAAGGTTGACGACTACGTCTTGGGCGTTATCGTCATGGCCATGAACTCGTCTGCGTACCTGTGCGAGATCTTCCGTGCCGGTATTCAGTCGATCCCCAAGGGTCAAAACGAGGCTGCTCGCTCGCTGGGCATGAATGCCTTCCAGACGCTGCTCTACGTTATGATTCCGCAGACGTTCCGCAATGTCCTGCCTACGCTGACCAGCGAGTTTATCCTGCTTTACAAGGATACGTCGCTGCTTGCCGCCGTGGGCGTGGTCGAGATCGTCATGAACGCCCGCACCATCGTGGCAACAACGGGCTCCATTACGCCGTATGTGGTTGCCGCCCTGTTCTATCTGGTCATTACCCTGCCGCTTGCGCGCTTGGTGAGCGGTCTTGAGGCGAGGCTGCTGGGTACGGCCGAAACCAAAAAGAAGCGTCCCACCAAGAGCGCCGGACAGGTTGTCGCGACGCCCGCCGACCATATCGCTGGTCTGTAAGGAGGTTCTATTATGAGCGAAACCAATAACTCGAACGAGGTCGTCGTCAGCATCAAGAATCTCCAGAAGGCCTTTGGCGATAACGTGGTCCTGCGCGACATCGACCTTGATGTGCACAAGGGCGAGGTCGTCGTAGTCTTGGGCCCTTCGGGTTCGGGCAAGTCGACGATGCTTCGCTGCATTAACCGTCTCGAGGAGCCCACGAGTGGTTCGATTGTCGTCGAGGGCGTGGACGTGTGCGCCAAGGGCGTTGACCTCAATAAGGTGCGTACGCACTTGGGCATGGTGTTTCAGCAGTTCAACTTGTTCCCGCACCTGTCGGTCAAAAAGAACGTCATGCTTGCGCAGCAAAAGGTGCTCAAGCGCAGCAAGGAAGAGGCCGAGAAGATTGCCATCGAGGAGCTGACCAAGGTCGGCCTGGCCGAGCGCATCGATTTTATGCCGAGTCAGCTTTCGGGCGGTCAGCAGCAGCGCGTGGCCATCGCCCGCGCCCTGTCGATGAATCCGCACGTGATGCTCTTTGACGAGGCCACGTCGGCGCTCGATCCTGAGCTTGTCCGCGATGTATTGGGCGTCATGCGCGATCTTGCGCATGACGGTATGACCATGATCGTGGTGACGCACGAGATGGGCTTTGCCCGCGACGTCGCCGACCGCGTCGTCTTTATGGACGGCGGCGTTATCGTGGAGGATGGCACGCCGAGCGAGGTCTTCGACCATCCTAAGAGCGAACGCACCAAGGCGTTTTTGGGCAATATCTCGTAGCCGCTTTATATGACTGACATAGCAGAAAACGGGAGCCGGATGTGATCCGGCTCCCGTTTTTGTTGGGACGCGAATGTGTTTTGGTGCAGAGCGCGTTACGGGCGGAGCTCATTGCCGCTAGGCGAGCTCAGCTCCAAGGGCGCGGCAGGCCGCCTCGCCCTCATCGTCGGGGGCGTCGTAGCAAATGACGGAATCGACGACGTTGACACCTGCCTCGTCGGCATCGGCCTTCCAGTTGTCCATCCACTCGCCCTCGGCCCACGAATAGGAGCCAAAGAGGACGACCTTCTTGTCGCCGAGGGTTTCCTTGACTTCGTCCCACATCGGTTGGAACTCATCGTATTCAAGCTCCTCGGAGCCCATGGCGGGGCAACCGAAGGCGAAGGCATCATAGTCGGCGGCCCTGTCGGCAGAGAAGTCGGCGCAGGGGATGACCTCTGCCTCGGCGCCGACATCGGTTGCACCTTCGGCAACGAAGTTTGCCATGGCCTCGGTGTTGCCCGTGCCGCTCCAGTAGACGACGGCGATCTTGCTCATGTTGAGTCCTTTCAGTTGTGCGGCAGGTTGCCGCGGCTTCTATGTTCTATCGGGTTGCCTGGGCAAGTTGCGCCAGGCTGCAGCCCTGCTGATAGACAAAGGTGAGGTATTGAGTGCAAGCGCGGTAGGCGTCAAACATCGCAAGCGCTTGCTCGACATTCGTGTAGACCTTCCAAGCTCCAAAGACCTTGTAGTTCTCGCCGCGCTGGGCGATAAACTCGTGCACGTCGTCGTAGGGATATCCGAGGAAGTAGCCTATTTCGTGCGGAAACTCGCAGGTGCAGTTGTTGCTGCAGCTAGCTTGCTGGGGTAGTGCGCATCGAGTCTGGCTACAGGCGCATTCCGCGACGTTATTGCTCGCGAGCGTGATGCGTGATGCCAAATGCACAAGGCATGTCGAAAGGTCTCTCGTGTCGTAGCCTTCCGAGGCGAGCGCCGTTTGGGCGCGAGGGTCTGCGAAATAGGTGGTGAGGCTTTTGGCTCGGTACATATACACGAGCGCTCCGCAGGGCCGCCAGACCAAAACACTCAGGTGGATACCGAACGGGTCAAGCTCGCGATTGCACTGGGCGATAACGTTGAGCAGGCGTGCTCGGCGTTCTGCGATGGTTTCGGTTGCGGTCGAGCCGTCCCCGTGGGCATAGGTGCCTGGATAGGTAAAGAGCGATGCCGGCTTGATGCCCGCGAGCGTGGGAGAGCAGTTGCGCACGACTGCTGCCTGAAACGTTGGGATGTCTATGGTTCGAGTCACGGCGCTCCTTACGGATCTAAACTGTTAACCTAGGAAAACTTATACACGAAAGTAAGCCATGGTCAACAAAAAAGTTTGAAGAGGGAAACTAATTGACCGAACGGACATGATTTTGGGTTAAGATGGAGACACCCCATGGGGGTATCCAGATAGGGCTACTTGAAAGGGGAACGCATGAGTGACTTGCTCAACCCTGCGAATCTCATCGTGCTGACCGTCATTGCCGTCGGCATGTTTTTTGGACTGCGTCGCATTGCCGCTTCGACACACGGGAAGAGTTGCTGCAGCGATGGTGCGAGCGGCAAGAAGGCCAAAAAGGTTGTGGTGGCAGACACCGACGAGTCCCACTACCCCTATCGTGAGGAACTCCTTATCGGCGGCATGAGTTGCGACGGCTGCGCCCGGAATGTGACGAATGCCCTCAATGCGCTTGATGGCGTGTGGGCTACGGTAACGTACGCGGACCACACGGCACGCGTGCGCTCGAAGCGCCCGGTTGATCGCGACACACTCGAGACGGCAGTGAGGGGTGCGGGCTATTACGTTATGAAAATGTAGGCGTTGCCCTCTCCGGTGGGTACCAGCCTCCTGCCCATTGTGACTATCGGCATCCAAAAATTTGCGCAAAAATAACCTTTAGATGCGGCAAAAGTGGAGTTTGGTGACGGTTTGCGCGGAATTCGCTACCAATCGAGCATCTATGAACCCGTCCAAAAAATTACAGGTGTATATTTATACACTGATTATTGCTGTGCTCAGATTGCAATTAACCGTGGACAGAAATGAAGAATGCTAAAACTGGGCTTTAGGACAGGGGAGGCTATAACCTTATGAGACGAGTGGGAACACTTGGCTTGGTGGCAGCGCTTGCCGCTATCTTGGTATCGCCGCTGCCGGCGCACGCCGAAGACGCATCGGGTGCCGTTACCTACAATGCGGGAAATGGGTATTCCTTTGAGAAGCTCTCGCATCCTACGGTAGGAACGTCGCAGCCGGATGGCATCGTCGACTACCAGGGTAACGGTGCCGTTGCCGTCCCGGGCGCCGATGGTAATACGGCCAACAACGAAGGCGATCGCGGCCAGAGCTACACTTGGGCGGCTGCGAGCTATGGTGACTGGCTTTATGTGGGCACCTGCTATGCGGCGATGGGCAACACGCTGACGCTCATGAACAGCACGCTGGGCGATTCCTTTGATGTCGAAACCATGCGCCTGACGCTGGAGGCCATGTTTAACGGTACCTTCTTCTATGGACAGCAGAAGGAGGACGGCACGGCCGACAAGGACAGCGGCGGCATCTTGGTCAAGATCAATACCAAGACCGGTGAGACCAAGCTGCTACTCTCTGAATCGCTCAACGGCGTCGCTCCTTTGTTCCGCAATGCCGTGAGCTATAAGGGCAAGCTCTATTTCTGCGGCAGCGTCAGGACCAATGACGGCAAAGGCGGCCTGCCTGCTGTATACGAGATCGATCCTAAGACGGATGAGTACAAAGTTGTCTATCAGGGCCTTTCGAGCATGCAGGATTACGGTGCTGCCTACAAGCAGGGCATTTCTACCGGTATCCGCGGCATGTGCGTCCATGATGGCCAGCTCGTCATCAGTAATGTGGGTAAAGACGCGAACGGTAATTTTGTGTCGACAATCCTGACGTCGTCTGACCCCTCGAAGGGCCAGGACAGCTTCACCGAGATTGCCAACTCGGAGACGCTGTTTGGCTATCCGGCGATTCGCTATCAGGACAGCATCTACGGCGGCGCCATTTGGGATATGGTCTCGTACAATGGCCATCTCTATGCGACCATCTGCACCGGTACGCCCGAGAACGCTCCCGATGATAATTCCATGCAGTCGTTTGCCATGGTCCGTGGCGACAAGAATGCCGACGGCAGCTATTCGTGGACTCCCATTGTCGGCGATCAGAAGACGGACGGTGCAAAGTACTGCTTTGGCATCGATCCTGCCCGTACCCGTTCTGGCGCTGCCAACCTCATCGTCTACAACGACTACCTCTATATCGGTGAATACAACGACGAGGAGATTGCCCTCGAGCGCATCCTGTTCAACAAATCCAACACCGAAGAGGGCGGCAAGAGCAGCATGGGTGGCGTTGACTGCTCGTTTGTGAATGCCAATCTTGAGCATTCGGTTAACATCTATCGCATGGACAAGGACGAGAACATGGAGCTCGTCGTTGGCGATCGCACCGACATGTTCCCCGAGGGCGGTATTTCCGGCCTGACTTCGGGCTTTGGCCGAAACGAGAACCAGTACATTTGGCGCATGCAGAAGTTCGACGGCAAGCTGTATATCGGTACCTTTGATACCGCGAGCCTGCTTGAGCCGATCGGCCAGTTCTCCAATGGCGACATTATCGATATGACGCCCGAGGAGTGGGACTCTCAGGTTCAGCGCCTTAGGGACCTGCTCAATCACCTGCTCGACAAGAAATCGCCTGACGACCCCATCGTTCCCGTGAACACGCTTGCGGACGATGATTCAAACGAGGCCGTCGAGGTCGATGATTCGAACGAAGCTGCTGAGGTTGATGATTCAAACAAGGCCGTCGATGTCGATGACGAGAAGACCGAGGTTGCTAAGGGCTTTGGCGATCTGAGCGATGCGCTGGAGGATGCCGCGGGCGGTCTTTGCGATCAGGCCGCGACGATGTCCCAGGACTTTGAGGACGACGCCGCTTATGTCCAGAAGATCGATGGCGAGATCGCGTACTTCAAGTCCTTTGCCGACCAGTATCAGGACATGCTCGATAGCTATGAGAGCCTTAAGCAGCAGTACGAGGATGCCTATGGCACCGAGCTGCCGAGCGATATTCAGGATGCGCTCGATAAGCTGCTGAGCGAGGAGAACCTCAAGAAGTTGCAGAGTGTCCTTACGTGCATGTGTTACCTGCGCGATGCCGAGCGCGGCTTTGATATGTATGTGACCGAGGACGGCGTGAACTTTACGACGCTGACGACCAATGGCTTTAACGATCCGTATAACCATGGTCTGCGCACCTTTGCGGTGACCAACCAGGGTCTGTGCCTTGGTACCGCCAACCCGTTCTATGGTTGCCAGGTCTGGATCCAGCGCAAGGAGAATTCGGAGAATCCGGTTGATCCCGGTACTCCGGATCCGACGGAACCCACCGATCCTTCGCAGCCGGGTGGCGGCGATCAGCCTGGCGGCAGCCAGACGGGTGGCAACGACCAGTCGAGCAGCACCACGACCACCGTCACGACGACCGCTAAGAAGACTCCGAAGGACGGCTCGCTGCCTCGCGCTGGCGACTCGACCCTCACGCTGGTCTTGGGATTGCTGGTTGCAGCTGCCGCAGTGCTTGGCATTGCTCTCGTCTTGCGCAAGCGTTCTCGTCGCTAGGCTCGTCCGCGTAGCTCAATGTCCTGGATATCGTCGAAGTTGATGGCGATATCCCTGAGTTTGAGCAGCTTGAATGCGGGTAACGCTTCGTCGAGAATGCCCGTGCGGCTACGATAGCCGTACGTATCGTAATAGGTGACGCGCACCAAGTCGCCGCGTTTGAGGCCCTCGAGCTTTTGCGAAAGCTCGAGGGCTTTTTCTTCCGTGAGCTCACGTTTTTGCTCGACGGTGATTTCCTGCTTGCGCACGAGTTCGTAGTATCCCGTGAGGGCGGCAAAGGGCATAAACTGTGCGGCGCGGTTGGCGCGCACGGCACCGTTGGCAGTGAGGTTGGGGTCGGCTGCGCGGCGTCTGCCCTCGGGGTCCGCCAGGCGCTCGAAGGCGGTCGGCGGGCGCATGGGCTGTTGTTTGGGTTTAGGCACGGTGTCCTCCAACTTGATCGTTGCGCTCGCGCGCGGTGGCGCCGGCGGTAAAGCTTAATCCCTTGACGAGCGCGTTCTTGCCGTACTTGCCTTTCACGGCCAGGACGGCGCGCGCCAGGTCGCGCTCGCGCTCATCGGCCTCGATATCGCTGAACAGATCGATGGTGGCAAATTCCTCGGGCACAAGATTGCTAAAGCCCAGGTTGATGCGCTTGACCGGTCGTTTGGGATCGACAGTCTGCGCCCAGAGCTCATCGAAATAGCCCATGATCTTCTTAAACGAATTGGTACGCTCGGGCAGCTTGCGCGAGGCGTTGGAGTGCGCAAAGAGCGCGGCATAGCCACCACGCGGTTTGCCACCATGCTCTCCCACAAAGATGCCATCGATTGCCTGCGCTTCGCGCACCAGGCGGCGCCGTTCGTCATCGCGCTGGACGGGCTTGGGAGCACGGGGCGCGAGCTCGGGGCCGGCGGTTGCGGTGGGTTCGATGCTCGACGTACTCGAGCGCAGGTGTCCGCATCCGTCCACATATTGTGCAGTACCGCTGGCATCAAGCCTGCGTATGTCGGCGCGCTCGCTCGCGTAGCCCACAAAGAGCGAGATGCTGTCGCAGACCACGTGCTTATCGATCAAGTCCAACACGGCGTTGTCGACCATCTCGCGCAAGACGGTGTAGGCCTGCTCGTAGGCATAGCCCTTCGAGAGCACCTGTCCTGTGGTGGTCGAAGTTGCTTGCGGGCGATAGGCTTGGATATCGGCGATGGTTGTCGGCTCGCGTCCGAAGGCGTGGTCGATGAGATACTCGGCATTGACGCCGAGCTCGTCGTAAAGCAGGTTTTCGTCGAGCGCCGCGACGCCCATCAGATCGTAGACGCCGTATTTTTCGAGTCGTGCTGCCACGCCGGGGCCGATGCCCCAGATATCGGTGATGGGACGATGGGGCCAGATTTCCTTGCGAAAGGTCTCATCGTCGAGTATGCCGATGCGGCTGGGTACGTGCTTGGCGGTGATATCGAGTGCAACTTTGGCCTGGAATAGGTTGGGGCCGATGCCGACCGTCGCCGTGATGCCGGTGCGCGCCAGGACCTCGTCGCGCAACATGCAGGCGAAGCCTTCCGCATCGGTGTGATAGAGGTCCAGATAGGGTGTCACGTCGATAAAGCACTCGTCAATTGAGTAGACGTGAACGTCTTGCGGACTGACGTATTCCAGGTAGATACCGTAGATCTGCGCCGACACCTCCATGTAGTGCTGCATGCGCGGTACGGCCTTGATGTAGTCGATGCCGTCGGGAATCTCGAATAGGCGGCAGCGGTTGTGAATACCTAAGTCCTTCATGGCCTGCGTGATGGCGAGGCAGATGGTCGTGCGTCCGCGCGATTCGTCGGCAACGACTAGGTTGGTGGTGAGCGGATCGAGCCCACGGTCGACGCACTCGACGCTGGCATAAAACGTCTTGAGGTCGATGCAGATATAGGTGTGCTGCTCGTGCGCCATCCGTGTCCCTCCATCAAACACATGTTCTTATCGAATACTTGTTCGATAATACCCGCTCGTCCGAACATCGTCAAAACCTGTCAAAAAGGGACTGGTTTGTTTTGGTAGGTATGATCGTGCGGTTGGATCGGGTTTTTAACGCAGCTCTAAAGAGTGCGAAACAGCTCGGAAAACCTCGCCTCGTAGCATGAGCCTAACGATTGATACCGCCTATGCGCACGGAAGGGTTGTGGGAAAGATGGTCAATTATGGGTTTGGTATGCCGACGCGCCTTGTTGCGGATGGAGACGTGGCTCGCTGGTGCGGACGATTGGTCGCTCACTACGGTGGCACCAAGGCACTGGTCGTGCTGGGCGGTGACAAGCATACGCGCGATGAGCTTGTCTCGGCGGCACTTGGCTCGCTTGATCGAGCTCTGCTCGAGCGCGTGCTTTTTCGCTGCGGCTCGGTTGAGGGTGACGGGGGAGACGAACTGATCGACGAAGCCGTGGCCCTGGCGACCGACGAAGGCATGGACTTTGTCCTGGCGATTGGCGATGTCGATACTGCTGGCTTTGCACGCGAGCTCGCGCGGCGCATGGCGGCGCTCGATGCCGGCGAAGACGGCTTTGTGCCTTATGGATGCATTCTCTCGGAGGGCAAGGCGCCTGCTGTCGTGGGCACCGGTGAGGTTCCCGTTTTTGCCATTATCGCGCCCGAACTGCTGGAGGGCATCGGGTCTCCTCTGCGTGAGTTGCTCGGTAGCATCTGCGCCGCGGCCTAATATTTGCCATAAAAGGACGGGTTATTTTTGGTTGGTAAAGCGTTTGACCTGCCAAAATAAGCCTGTCCCTTTTTAATCGGTTGCC
This sequence comes from uncultured Collinsella sp., assembly GCA_900545505.1. Taxonomy (GTDB): domain Bacteria; phylum Actinomycetota; class Coriobacteriia; order Coriobacteriales; family Coriobacteriaceae; genus Collinsella. Next base: position 6,158 of record UQZC01000004.1, on the reverse strand, counting down.
GTTTGGAGGCCGATTGGCAACGCTCGCTGATTGTAGTCTTGACCTGCGCTAGAATAGTGGCATCTGAATGTCCGGGCGCATGGAGGCGTGCGCCCGTATGCTGAGGAGGACTCTATGGCAACTGTTGCCGCACCTATCGATGCTACGTCGACTGCCGCTTGGAAGGCACTCGAGGCTCATCAGGAGAAGCTTGAGGCCGATGGTATCGACCTCAAGGCCTGGTTCGCCGCCGATGCCGAGCGCGTGAACAAGCTGAGCTTTGACGCCGGTGACCTGCACTTCGATCTGTCGAAGAACCTGGTGACCGATGAGACCGTCAAGCTGCTGTGCGATCTTGCCCGCGAGGTGAAGCTCGAGGAGCGCCGCGACGCCATGTTCTCCGGCGAGCACATCAACACCACCGAGGACCGCGCCGTCCTGCACACCGCGCTTCGCCGCCCGGCAACCGAGAAGGGCCAGCTCATCGTCGACGGCCAGGACGTCGTCGCCGACGTGCACGAGGTCCTCGATCGCATGTATGCCTTCGCCGAGCGCGTGCGCTCCGGTGAGTGGAAGGGCGTTACCGGCAAGAAGATCGAGCACCTGGTGTCCATCGGCATCGGTGGCTCCGATCTGGGCCCGGTCATGGCCTACGAGGCCCTGCGTCCCTATGCCGACGCCGGTATCGACTGCCGCTACATCTCCAACATCGACCCCAACGACCAGGCCGAGAAGCTCAAGGGCCTGGATCCCGAGACCACGCTCGTGATCATCGTCTCCAAGACCTTCACCACGCTCGAGACCCTCACCAACGCCCGCGAGGTCAAGACCTGGATGCTCGAGCAGCTCAAGGCTCAGGGCGCCATCGACGGCTCCGATGAGCAGAACGCCGAGGCCGTGGCAAAGCACTTCGTCGCCGTCTCCACCGCACTCGAGAAGGTCGAGGCCTTCGGTATCGACCCCGCCAACGCCTTCGGTTTCTGGAACTGGGTTGGCGGCCGCTATTCCGTTGACTCCGCCGTGGGCCTGTCGCTGATCGTCGTGCTCGGCCCCGAGCGCTTCCAGCAGTTCCTCGAGGGCTTCCACGTCATCGACGAGTACTTCTGCAACACCCCGCTCGAGAACAACGCCGTCGCGCTGATGGGCCTGCTCAACGTCTGGTACGTCAACTTCTTCGGTTCCAAGAGCCACGCCGTGCTGCCGTACTGCCAGTACCTGCACCGTTTCCCGGCCTACCTGCAGCAGCTCACCATGGAGTCCAACGGCAAGCACGTCCGCTGGGACGGCAGCGCTGTGACCTCCGATACCGGTGAGATCTTCTGGGGCGAGCCCGGCACCAACGGTCAGCATGCCTTCTACCAGCTGCTGCACCAGGGCACTGTGGTGGTCCCGGCCGACTTTATCGCTTTCGCCAACACTGCCAACCCTGCGACCGACAGCGGCCAGGATGTCCACGAGCTGTTCCTGGGCAACTTCCTGGCCCAGACCAAGGCGCTCGCCTTTGGTAAGACGGCCGACGAGGTTCGTGCCGAGGGCACGCCCGAGCAGATCGTCCCGGCCCGTTGCTTTGAGGGCAACCGCCCGACGACCTCGATCTTCGGTGACACGCTGACCCCGTTCGCGCTCGGCGAGCTCATCGCCCTGTACGAGCACATCACGTTTGTCGAGGGCACGGTCTGGGGCATCGACTCCTACGACCAGTGGGGCGTCGAGCTGGGCAAGCAGCTTGCCAAGCAGATTACCCCGGCCTTCCACGACGACACCGCCAAGGCCGAGCAGGACGCTTCGACCCAGGCGCTTATCGAGTTCTATCGCGCGCATCGCAAGTAGTCGCTGCTGTTAACGCATTGCGCCTTATAGTCAGGGGCCCGTATCCTATCGGATGCGGGCCCCTTTGCTTTGCCGTAGTCCCGGGGCGCACGGCCTTTGTGGAACATCGCCGGGGCGCCGCGCGCCGCGAGAACCCTGCGCCTAGATCTCGGCCTCCGCATGGCCTCGCTGCGCCTCGGACAGCTCCCCGTAGAGCGGATGGTCTTCGAGCCTAAAGCGCTCGACCTGTTCGGGAGTGCGACCGCGCACAAAGAGCCACGAGCGATCGATCGGCGTCGCCATGAGCGTGCTGGGCAGCGCGTCGGCGCGGTCGGAAAACACCCGGGCACTCTCGGGATCCTGGAACGCCAGCACCAGATGTGTGTCGCAGTTGCCCATGATGGAGCGTGCGCGTGCCTCGCCATAGAGCGCATCGAGCTGGTTGGTCGACTGCAGCAGCAGCGTTGCCCAGATGTTGCGGCTTCGGATAATCGAGAGCACGTTGTCGATCTGGGGGATCTGCAGATTTGCGAAGTCATCGAGCATAAAGCGCACGGGCACGGGCAGGCTGCCGTCGGGCTGCCTATCGGCCTCACGAATGAGGCCCATAAACGCCTGCGAAATAAAGAGGCCGGTCAGCGGATCGAGATTGCGGTCAATATCGCTCACGGTTACAAACAGGGCGCAGGGGGTGTGTCCCATGGAAGCGAAGTCCACCTGATGACACTCACGATAGAGCTGTGCCGCACCGTCGAATCCCAGACACATGACCTTTTCGGCAAGGATGCCGACGATGCTCGCGTGCATGCGCTCGGCATTTTGCGTAATGGCGTAGCGCCGCCATAGCGAGAGGGCATAGCTTTGGGGGTCGGTCGTGATCAGGTCGTCAAACAATCGACCCGTGGCGCCGTCCTGCAGGTGCTCGATCAGCTTGATGACCGAGCTGATCGTCTGCTCGTCGGCGGGTAGCTGTTCGGTGATGTAGGCGATAAGACACGACAGCAGGTTTGCCGCCGCATGATCCCAAAAAGGCTGGTTGTTGTCCTCGATGGGGCAGATGGCCTTTGCCACCGAGAGGATGTCCTGCTGGTTGGGCCTGCCGTCCGCCTTGCGGCGAATGTGCCTCAGGGGGTTGTAGCCGCAGCGCTCGATGCCGGGCGCAAGGGCCGGGACGGTGTTGAGGTCGGCGAAGTTGAGACATTGCACGCGGTAACCGTGGGCTGCCAGCACGGGTCCCACTTCGCGACAGAGCGTGCCTTTGGTGTCGAGCACGATGTAGCTTGCGTTCATTTGCAGCAGGTTGGGCTTGAGGACGTTTCGGGTCTTGCCGGCTCCCGAGGGGCCGATCACAAGTGCGTTGTTGTTGAGTCCCGTTTGGCGGGTGTCGCAGGAAAGCGTTCGATCCTTGGCGAGGATGGTGGACGATGCGGACTCAGATGCGGCGAGGCGGCTGGCGAGGTTAGACATGGGCGACCTCCTTGGTGGTCGAGAGGATTTCGTGGGCAAAGCCGAGCTCGACGGCGCGCTCGGCCGAAAGGTAGGTGTCTTTTGCAGTGAGGGACTGGATGCGCTTGGGCGTGAGGCCGCTGCGGTCCGAGAGGATTTGCGTGAGGGTCTTGCGGGTCTGCATGAGACGCCGGCTGGTTTCCTGCAGCGCAAGTGCCGAGCCGCCTGCCCCCTGGGGAATCAGCGGGTCGTGAATCATGAGCTCTGCATGGGGCGCCATGCGGCGATCGTCGCCGCCCATAAAGATCACGGCGCCCATGGACGCGGCGAATTCCAGGCAGACGGTGCGGATGGGGCACGATGCGAGGCGCATGACGTCATAGATCGCAAGACCCGATCGCACGCTTCCGCCGGCGCTGGCGACAAATATGGTGATGGGACGGCTGGGGTCGGTGGCATCGAGCAGGCGGATCTGCTGGCATAGGTCGTGAGCCATCGGGGTTTCGATGTTTCCCATGACGGAGAGCTCGCGACGGGCGAGCATCTCATCGTAAATGCTGGTGAGCGTGATACCTCGGGCGGATTCACGCATGGTGAGGGGGCTGATGATGGGGGAATGATTGGTGTCCATGAGGACTCCTTTCTGTTGGTTGTGTTGTGGAATAGGATTGTTGCCCGTGGAGGGGCTGGCGGGCTACAGGGTTCGTCCGAGCCTGAGATCGAGCTCGGTTGTGGGGCAGTCTGCCTGTTCGTGCGGCTCGCAAGCGCCAAGGGCTCCAAAGCGATGGAGCGTTGCGGTGGGCGTGGTGTAGGCGAGCCGCAGCTGATGCTCGACAGGGGCACATCCGTCATTTTTGTAATGAGCCGCGTAGTACTGCGCGATGCTGACGTTCATCTCGCTGCCATTGCGATGGCGCTCAAACTGGCGTCTGCAGGTCTCGATGATCTTTGCTACCGACTTGGGTGCCGTCGCGGGAACAAGGGCGAGATAGCCCTCAAATAGCTCGTTGATGCTCAGGAGGCACAGCAGATCGATCAGCGTCCTTATGGCTGCTCCCTCGGCGGAAAAGTGCGCGGTCATGCGGTTATATCGGTTGCGGTCGACGATGGCCGCATGGGGTCTTGGAGTTTTCTGCCCCGTGGTCCCGGGCTTTTGCCGCGCCTGTGTATTGAGCTCGACGTTGCAGCGCTTGAGGCCGTCCAACGGAAGGAACAGTGCGGTGCGCAGGGTGTTCCGCTTGCTTTCGAGTTCATGACGCTCGTCGGGTTCCCATTCGAGCTTGAGTTTCGTGTCGAGCGCCGTAAGCATATGGGCTAGGCAGCCTACGGTAAGAACGTACGAATCGTTGTCGCGTTTTGGGGCATAGGGGTCTGTCAGCTTGCGAATGTCGGGGTCGCCCATGATCTTTGTGCAGCGCTTCAGCAGTTGAGGGTGGTCGGCCAAGATCGTCGCGAGCGGTAGCGACGCGTAGTTCTTGATGGTCGCGGCGGCAAAGGCGGCGTCATATTCGTTTGCATATGCTCGCTCAATTCGGGCATCCAGAATGCTTTTCTTATCGCCGTCTTCAGCGTGGTGGTTTGTCATAGCTTCTCCAATCGGTTGATGTTCGTGCTGTTTGTTGATGTGTTAGTTGTCGTGAGTGATGTGCTTGCCGTGGGTGATGTGCTGACGTTGGGGTGCTATGCGGTTTTCAATGAGCCCGTGAGGCAGTTGCTGCAGGGGCGGGATGGAACGGCCCATGCAAGGCGGAAGGCATCGTGCTCAAAATCGAGACAGCAATGCCCTGGGTGCCTCACATGTGGCAGTTACCTCATTAAGTTGTCATTGCGTTTGGGGTTGTACTTTGCCGATCTTCTTTCTCTTACACGCTAAAACTCAAACTTCATATGCTCGATCTACTTAAAACCGCAACGGCGGTCTTTTATCAACTTATATGTCGGAACGCGTCTTTGCAAGTACTTTTTTGCCTTTGTTTCAAATGGGGTGGTTTTGCAACCGTCATACGCGCGCTGTGCGAACGTGCCCCGGCTCGGATAAGATGGTGCGATCGAGTTCTACCGCGCTCACCGCAAGTAGTTTTTACGGCTGAGTTGGCTTATGCCGAAAGGGGCCCGTATCCGTTGGGATGCGGGCCCCTTTCGGCATCCGCGTGCGGTGCCATTCGCTGTCTGTAAATATACGTTTACAGCTAATTTCATACCACTTGTCGGAATGCGGACGCTGTCCTTGCATGTCGGGCGTACATTGAACGTGGTTTTTCGCGTGAAACCACGAATCGGTTGTCAGTCCTGAACAAGGAGGCCCAGCATGACGCTTGCCAAACCCATCAATAAATACATCGACTATATCGATGCCCCCGAGGACACGTTTGAGCAGTATGTCGAGAAGGCGTTAAAGTACAACTTTCGCTGCGTATTTGCGAACCTGCAGGAGTACGAGACGGGCCGCGCCATGCTCGAGGGCTCTGACATCATCCTTGCCGGCGCTATCGACTTTCCCCAGGGCACTATGACGCTTGAGGAGAAGCTTGCGAGGTTTGAGGAATACGCTGCGTGTGGCTTTACCGAGATTGATTACGTTTTGAATCAGGGGTCGATCGAGAACCGCGATTTTGATGCCATCGAGCGCGAGATGACTACCATTGCTGATTTTTGTCGCGCGCATGGCATCACTGACAAGGTAATCGTCGAGATGTGCAAGCTGGACGGCGACGACGCCGCCAAGCGCCGTGTATGCGAGATCGCGCTGGAGGCCAAGCCGGGATTCCTTAAGACATCGACCGGCAGAAGCTTTGGCGGTGCTAAACTCGAGGACGTGCGGCTGATGCGCGAGGTGCTCGGCGATGCCGTGGCAATCAAGGCGGCGGGCGGTATCCATAATTACGAAGAGGCTTTCGCACTCATCGAGGGTGGGCATCGCGATG
>UQZC01000003.1 GCA_900545505.1 uncultured Collinsella sp. | reverse complement strand
GGTTCGATGTCTGCCCGGATGCGACACATCTGGTGTGTCCATCCTCGCAGTATCCGGTTCTCAAGGTGCACGCCTGCGCGGCTGATCCGGTTCCACCGGGCCGCGCGGCAAGGAGATATATTGCCAGACCGCGAAGCTCTGTGGGACGTCAATTCCACTCTTCACAAGTCCTACACAACATATTGCTTTCTATAGGTAATAGAAAGACTGGTGCGGATCTTCCGCACGTATCAGATGATGACCCTTTGGTTCAGGAATATATAGAGATCGGTCACCTGTAAGTGTTTATCTACCCGCGCTTTTAGCAATGTAAACCGCGCTTCAGATAAAAAGAGGGAGCGCCGCCACAACGCGACACTCCCCTAGCGATTCAAGAGAATCTATTAGGCCTCGAGAGCCTTCTTGGCGATGGTAGCCAGCTCGTTGAAGGACTCGATGTCCTCGTAAGCCATCTGAGCCAGGACCTTGCGGTCGAGCTCGATGCCGGCAACCTTCAGGCCGTGCATGAACTGAGAGTAAGAGATGTCGTTCAGGCGAGCAGCAGCGTTGATACGAGTGATCCAAAGAGAACGGATCTCGCGCTTCTTGTTGCGGCGATCACGATACTGATACTGCAGGGAGTGCTGGACCTGCTCTTTAGCATGCTTGTAAGTACGCGAAGCGGCACCGTAGTAACCCTTCGCACGGTGCATAACGGTACGGCGCTTCTTCTTGGCGGCAACAGCGCGCTTAATACGTGCCATGTTCTATCAACTCCTAGACGGTAAAACGAAAAACGGGAACGCGAACTTAGGCGAGACGAGACTTGATGACCTTGCGGTCGGCAGCGGCAATCTCGGTCTCCTGACGGAAGCCACGCTTACGCTTGGTGGACTTCTTGCTCAGGATGTGGCTCTTGAAAGCCTTGGCGCGCATAAGCTTGCCGGTACCAGTCTTGCGGAAACGCTTCTTGGTGCCGCTGTGGGACTTCATCTTAGGCATGAAATACTCCTTAATCGGTTACAGAACACTAGTTACTTGGTATCGCTTGCCGCTTTATCCTCATCGAAGGCGCCCTTAATCGGGGCGAGCAGCATAAGCATGTTACGGCCTTCCATCTTAGGCTTGGACTCGACCGTAGCGTAAGGCTTGAGATCCTCGGCGAGACGCTCGAGAACGTTAAGGCCCTGCTCCGGGTGAGCCATCTCACGGCCGCGGAACATGATGGTGATCTTAACGCGTGCGCCCTTCTTGAGGAAACGCAGAACGTGGCCCTTCTTGGTCTCGTAGTCGCCAACGTCGATCTTGGGTCGGAACTTCATTTCCTTGACCTCGACCTTGGACTGGTTCTTACGAGCAGCCTTGGCCTTCATGGCCTGCTGGTACTTGAACTTACCGTAGTCCATGACCTTGCAGACCGGCGGCTCCGCGTTGGGAGCGATCTCGACCAGGTCGAGACCCTGATCGTCGGCGACGCGCTGGGCATCACGGATGGCGAACAGGCCGAGCTGAGAGCCATCGACGCCAATCAAACGGCACGAAGATGCAGTGATCTCGTCGTTGATGCGGGTGTCATCAGACTTAGCTATTTTCCCTACCTCCATTCATAAAAAAAATAACCCGGCGCTTCTCAGCAACCAGGTCGTACACATAGACTTCCTCGATTTGAGGAAGGGAATCTAAGTTGTATGACCAGTCAGCTGCTCATTGGCGCCAAAAGGTGGGAACCCTCGGGTTCCTCTTTAGGGCATTGCGAGAACAACGCCTTGCGAATAATAACACGTACAGCGCGTTATCACATTACGTACACGAAAAAGGGGCCTTGACCCCCTTGAACGCTCGCTTGCATGTATGGTGCCCGAGGCGAGACTCGAAGGGCCTTCGCTTCGCGAAGCCCCGGGCTTCGGGCGCGAGGCGCCCTCGCCACGCTCCGCTACAAACAGGCCGCAGGCCTGTTTGCTTAACGCTTCGCGCGCTCACGCGAGTTCGGCACGAAAAAGGGGGCCGCAACCCCCTTGAACGCTCACTTGCATGTATGGTGCCCGAGGCGAGACTCGAACTCGCACGTTGTTGCCAACGGTGGATTTTGAGTCCACTGCGTCTGCCAATTCCGCCACTCGGGCACGTAATGCGTGAGTTAGTTTATCACAGCTTTCTACCGATTAGTCCGAAAATGGAACTTCGAGCATTTCGATGAGTTCGACCGTGCGTAGCATCTCGCGCTGACGGCATCCGCGACCGTCGACCGAAGCCTCACCCATCTGGTTATCGTAAGGGTCCTCGCGCATGCCGTCGAAAGAGGGCTCAAACTCTGCCTGGAATCGATTGTTGGCCACCATACGCCATGGGTCGAGATTGCCAAAGTAGTGACGGCGGCGCCACTCCTCCCCCATCCTGCGAGCAGAAGATCCAAATGACACGTCGGCGTTGAGCCAACCGGTCTGCGGCGTATAGAACTCTGCCCAGTCGTGCGACCCCACCGAATCGGGCGCAACGTAGAGGCCGCTCTGCCAACGGGCAGGCACGCCCGCGATACGGCACATGGTGATAAACGTGAGCGCCATAACGCCGCAATCGCCGCGGAGCGAATGCGCGCAGTCATCGGCAATAGATCCCAAAAGCAAGTACGGCGGCTGATAGCGATAGTCGATATACTGCGTCAGGTAATCATAGATAGCACGGGCGCGATCGAGCGGATCCTCGAGTCCGCCAACAACGCTGGCCGTCAGCTGCTGCAGATACGGCGTAAATGCAATGTGCGGACGGTCCTCGGAAATATCCTCGGGCAGAGGCGCGTCCATACGCGGATGAACCGGAAGTGTGCCACCGTAGACATCACAATAAGCAGCATCGATGTGATAACGATAAGTCACCGAGAATGAGCGCTCACTCGAAGAAGACCACGAGGCGGTACGCGCCGAAGCGTTCGCGGGAGCAACAGCACCCTCCGGCGTCATGTCGAGAATCTCGACCTGAGACTGTTGGCGGCAGGTGGCGGCTACGGGAAGCCAAGCGCGAACGGTCTCCCCCTCTAGAGCGCCGGGGACAGACAAGGACGCCTTAAGCGTAATAACGCGAGTCAATCCGTTTTGTGACTCCATCTCCTTGAGCATCTCGTTGCGCAGTGCAATTCCGTCCGTAGGATCGGGACGCATGCCGGGAACCTCTTTGGGATATACGCGAAGCGAATCGAGGAAGTTGTCGAGAACGAACAGCTCGCCATCGATAAAGCGCCAGTCAATACGCTTACGGTTAATCAGATCGTCAAACTGCTCCTCGGTAAACTCAGGCCACTCCTCGCGAATCATCGCAATAGCCCGATCGCGCGACACCGAAAAATGAAGCGGCGTCTCAAGCATGCGATACCGCTCGGCACGAACGCAGGCAGCAAGCGAGGGATCGGGATTCTGCCCCAAAAGACGATCACAAGCCGCAACAGCCTGCGTCAAATATCCGGCATCCTTGAGACGAAGAATCTCGGGCGGCAGTCCAATATCGAGATGACGAAAATCATCACAGCAAACATCAACAGAGCAACCAACAGGACCCTCGTCAATAACCTTCCCATCCGAAGGCAGCACATTAATAACAGGCATACCAAACTCCAAGTCATTAGAACTCTTGAAGCCCATTGTAGCGAGATAAAAAAGAAAGCCCCAGCAAAGGGACTCTCAATACCGATAAACGGTATAGCCATATAACTAAAATCAGCCCAGTAACCCTGTAGCGAGTTAACGAAGGAGGCCCCGTTCACCCGAAGCTTTTCCCATTGCGCGACTTCTGGCAAAGCCAGGTGAGCGCAAGGGAAAAGCGTAGGGTGAACGGGGCCTCCGACGGGAAAGTTAAACCGCTACTTACGCCTTGTTGACGGAGCCAAACTCCTCCATGAGCTCCTTGGTGCGGGCAACGATGTTGTCGCGACCAGGCTTGAGGAGCTTGCGGGGGTCAAAGCCCTTGCCCTGCTGATCCTTGCCAGCCTCGATGTACTCGCGAACGCCCTTGGCGAAGACGAGCTGCAGATCGGTGTTGACGTTGATCTTGGAGATACCCAGGGAGATGGCCTTCTTGATCTGATCCTCGGGGATGCCGGTGCCACCGTGCAGGACGAGGGGCAGGTCGCCGGTCTGAGCCTTGATCTCGCCCAGGCGCTCGAAGGAAAGGCCAGCCCAGTCGGCAGGGTACACGCCGTGGATGTTGCCGATACCGCAGGCGAGGAAGTCGACGCCCAGGTCAGCAATCTGCTTGCACTCAGCAGGATCAGCGAGCTCGCCGCTGGAGGTCACGCCGTCCTCGGTGCCGCCGATGCCGCCGACCTCGGCCTCGATGGACATGCCCTTGGAGTGGGCAAGCTCAACGAGCTCCTTGGTGCGGTCGAGGTTAAGCTGGAAGGTCTCCTCGTGAGAGCCGTCATACATGATGGACGTGAAGCCGGCCTCGATGCACTTGAAGCAGTCCTCGTAAGAACCGTGATCGAGGTGAAGGGCGACGGGAACGGTAACGCCCGTGGCCTCGACGGCAGCCTTGACCATGTCGGCGCAGACCTTGAAACCGCCCATCCACTTAGCGGCACCAGCGGTGCACTGAAGGATCAGCGGAGACTTGGCCTCCTCGGCGGCCTGGAGAATAGCCAGGGTCCACTCGAGGTTGTTGGTGTTGAAGGCACCGAGACCGTACTTGCCGGCTTCGGCCTTCTTGAGCATGTCTGCTGCGTTGACGAGCATAAAAGAAACCTCCTGTAAGGTTGCTCCGATAACGCCTGAGATTTTACCACGACATACCCGAGCATAAACGTTCGTTTGTTCACGAATACCATCCGATTGGACAAATTTTGACCGTTTGCCCCACAGAATCGACCCACTGGGGAAAATAGCTTGACGATTGAGCGGTCTTCGTGGTTCGAAAGACGGCTTCGAGCCTACATCTGCATAAACGGGTTCTGCATAAGTTCGCGCGCCATCGTGGTCGAATCGCCATGGCCCGTCAAGCAAACGGTATCGGGCGGAAGCGTCTTGGCAAGTTTGGAGAGCGAGCGCATAATCGCCGCCTCGTCACCGCCGGAAAGATCGGTACGACCGTGGCTGCCCGGGAAAAGCGTGTCGCCCACAAAGGCGATGTTCCCCTGCTCGGTCGCGGCGAACAGGACGATGCCGCCCGGCGTATGCCCCGGCGTCTCGATCACCTGCAGGCAGACGTCGCCCACCTCGATTGTATCGCCCTCGGCAAGCAAACGCGTCGGCTCACCCGGATCGGGCGTCTCGATACCCCACATGACACGCTGCTCCTCGATATTTGCGCGAGGTACCGTCACGTCCTTAGCGCACAACTCATATAGTGCACTGTCGCCAACGACAGCTCGAACCCCGGCAACCCCGCCAACATGGTCGGCATGACCGTGCGTGCAGACAGAGCCGAGTACGCGCACCTCGGGATGCGCGGTGCGGATATGCTCCACAAGACGCTCGCCCTCCCACGCCGGATCGACGATTAAGCACTCGTCATTCGAAATCACGGCGTAACTGTTGGTCTGAATCGGGCCGTTGACGAGCGCCTCAATCGAAGCCGCACCTCGGGGTGTCAGGTCCAAAGTCATATCGTCCATGCGCATGCCCTCCTTCTAAAATACGTTCGAGGCACCAAACGATGCCTCGAACGTAACCAATATCTATGATGCTGAGAGGCTCTCGCACCTACACACGGCGCTTGAGCTGAGCTCCGCCTTCGCCGGGCATAAGACGGCGAGCGTCGTAGACCGAATCGACACTGCTGATGGAAGCCAGCAGCGGATCCAGGCCGCTCGCATCCGAAATCTCGACCATAAAGCGCAGAGTCGCAATACCCTCGCGGTTGGTCGAGGTGGCGGCGGAAAGGATATTGCCGCCTGCATCGCCAATGGCAATGGTGACGTCCTTGAGCAGGCCCATGCGGTCCAGGCACTCGACCACGATCTCGACCTGGAAGAGAGTGTCGGCAGCACCATCCCACTCTACGTCAATCATGCGCTCTGGGTGCTCCATGAGGCCCTTGACGTTGGGGCAGTTGGCGCGATGCACTGAGACACCTCGGCCACGCGTGATGAAGCCGACGATATCGTCGCCCGTCACGGGGTTGCAGCAATGAGCCAGACGGACCAGCAGGCCACTGTTGCTCTCGCCCTTAACGATAATGCCGTTACTTGCGCTCTTGCCACGCTTTTGCGGCTTGCGGTTGGAGCCGCGGGCCGGCTGTTTCACGACCTCGGCGATAGCCTCGGCCTTGGTGAGCTGTTCCTCGGGCTTGGGGTCCAAGATTTGCTCGACCTTATTACCCACAGCGCGCGGGGCAACCTTGCCGGCGCCGACGGCAGCAAACAGGTCCTCGAGCTGCTTGAAGTTAAACTGCTCCGCCACGGCGTTGAGCGCACGCGTGGAGCGCGGCGTGGAGATGCCATACCCGCGCTTGCGCAGGTCCTTGGCCAGCATATCGCGGCCGGCGGCAGCGTCGTCGTCCTTAGTCGCGGCGGCAAAGTAGCGACGGATCTTGGACTTGGCCGAAGGCGTCTTGACGATCTTGAGCCAATCACGCGACGGTTTGGAACTCTTGTTAGTCAGGATTTCAACGCGGTCGCCCGTCTTGATCTCGTGCGTGAGCGGGGCCACAGCACCGTTGATCTTAGCGCCGACGCAGTGGTTTCCCACCTCGGTGTGAACGGCATAGGCAAAGTCGAGCGGCGTGGAGCCGGCACGAAGCGCCATGACCTCGCCCTTGGGCGTAAAGACGAAGATCTCCTGATCGAAGAGGTCGACCTTCAGCGAATGCAGGTATTCCTTGGCGTCGGTGATCTCATCAGACGCAGCCCAATCGAGCGAATGCTTGAGCCAGTTGATCTGGTCGTCCAAACGTTGAGCGTCATTGGTCTTGGAAGCAGACGATCCGCCCGACTTCTTATATAGCCAGTGGGCGGCAATGCCGTACTCGGCCTGCTCATGCATCTCATAGGTTCGAATCTGAATCTCGAGCGGGCGGGCCGTGGGGCCGATAACCGTCGTATGGAGCGACTGGTAGTTATTGACCTTGGGCATGGCGATATAGTCTTTAAAGCGACCGGGCATGGGGTGCCACAGCGTATGCACTGCGCCGAGCGTGGAGTAGCAATCGCGCACCGAATGGGTAATAACGCGCAGCGCCACCAAATCGTAGATCTCGGAGAATTCCTTGCCCTTGCGCTTCATCTTTTGGTAGATGGACCAATAGTGCTTGGAGCGGCCGTTGATCTGGAAGCCCTCCAGGCCAATGCGGTTGAGCTCGTCGGTGAGCGTCTTGATGGTCTCGGCCAGATAGCGCTCGCGAACCTCGCGCGACTCAGCCACCATGCGCGCGATGCGCTGGTAGGCGTCGGGCTCAAGGTAGAAGAAGGACAGGTCCTCGAGCTCCCATTTAATGGAGCTCATGCCCAGACGGTCGGCCAGAGGCGCATACACGTCCATGGTCTCGCGAGCCTTAAACAGGCGACGGTCCTCACGCAGGGCTGCAAGGGTGCGCATGTTGTGCAGACGGTCGGCAAGCTTAACGATGATGACGCGGATGTCCTTGGACATGGCGAGGAACATCTTGCGCAGCGTGAGGGCCTGTTTCTCGTCCATGCTGTCGACTTCGATGTTGGTGAGCTTGGTCACGCCATCGACGAGCTCGGCCACCGTATCGCCAAACAGGCCGGAAACATCGGCAAGCGAAGTCTCGGTATCCTCGACGGTATCGTGCAGCAGCGCGGCGCACACCACGTCACAGTCCATCTTAAGATCGGCCAGAATGATGGCCACCTCGACGGGATGGTTGATGTACATCTCACCCGAGCGCCGCTTTTGGTTGCAATGCTTCTCGGCAGCAAAGCAGTAGGCCTGCTCAACCTTAGAAAAGTCGTCCTCATTCATATATTTGAGGCACAGACGCTCCAGCTTGTCGTAGCTGTCCGCCATAATCTCGGGCGGCAGCTCATCGGCATGCTTATAGTGCTCCATCTCCGAAAACGGCTGGAGGGTGGAATCATGGGCGGTACGGGCTGCGGCATCCATCGAGGTCCCCTTCCCCTAGGCCCGCGGTACGATCGGGCGGTTAACTTTGGCTAGCATATCAGAAGCGCACGAATCGAGCGCCCAGCTCCGGAAAGCCGAAAACTCCATGCGCGAGCGCAAGCCCTCCAAATAGCGAATTGACCTGCTCAATTGCACGCGGCCGGGGTTTTCGGCCATCGCGATGCGACGGGTGTCGTCAAACCCCGAAACGCGACAGAAACCAAGCTCTTCGAAGATTCCTAGGCCGCTTTCCACCGAGCGCTCGTCGACCGGCGTGCGGGCATCGATGGCAAGGCACATCTGCGCGATGTCGATATCGCTTGCGCAGAATGAATCATCCCCGGTCTTGCCGCGGTTGGAGCGCCACATGGTCTGCAGCGCGCGATAGAGTGTGACGAGCTCGTCGCGCTCGGGTGCGTAGCAGTCGAGCAGGCGCTCGTTAATGCGGGCATCGCGCGACGAATAGAGCAGGTGGATCACGGCGGGCTGGCCATCGCGACCGGCACGGCCGCTCATCTGGTTAAACTCAATGCCGCCAAACGGCATGTGATAGAGCACGACATGGCGGATATCGGGCAGGTTGACGCCCTCGCCAAAGGCAGATGACGAGACGATGCAGCTGAGGCTGCCGTCTCGGAATGCTTCCTCCACGCGACGGCGATCGGAACGCACAAGCCCCGCGTTATAGAACGCGATATGGGTTGCGCAATCGGGCACACGCTTGCGCAACGTCTTGGCGAGCGCCACGGACTGGTCGCGCGAATTGACGTAGATGACGGTCTTTTCCCCCGTCGCCACAATCGACACCAAACGGTTCTCGCGACTTGCAAGATCGCGGTCGTCCTCGAGCCGCAGGTTCTCGCGCACCGTCTCGTCGACCACCGTGCGAGTGATCGGCAACATGCGGGCAAGCTCGGCCACGACCGGAGCCGTCGCGGTGGCCGTCGCAGCCATAACGACCGGGTCGCCCAGGGCTTTGAGGATATCGGGCATGTCGAGATAGGCGCTGCGGTCGCCGCCCTTGGCAAGACCGGCATGATGCGCCTCATCGATAACGACAAAGCCGATGCGGCCCGAACGCGCGAAGCGGTCACGGTGGATAGATAGGAACTCGGGCGTCGTGAGCACGATACCGGTGCGGCCCGAAGCTAGGCCGGCGAACACGTCATCGCGTGCGGCCTCCACGGTCTCGCCGGTCAGCACGCCAACGCCAATGCCAAGCGATGCCATCGTCGACGAGAGGTGATAGGCCTGGTCGGCAACGAGCGCGCGCAGCGGATAGACAAAGATGCTCGCACGCCCGCGAAGAACCGCCTCGCGCGCGGCATGCACATGAAAGATGAGCGACTTGCCGCGCCCCGTTCCCATAACGGCCAGAACACTTTGGTGATCGGCCAGGGCATCGAGCGCCTCGACCTGCGCGCGGAGCCGATAAAGCTATGGATAAGCGAGCGCGTGAGCTCGGTATAGGAAAGCTGGGCGAGCGTCTCGCGCTTACGCGACTCCAGGCGCAGGCCGGAATCCGCCGGCTGCACGCCACGACGAAGCTCGCATGCCGGATCGTCGATGCTGGGCAGCGTGGTATCGCGGACCAGAACATCCTTGATCATGAGCTTGGGCTTCACACGACCCTGCCAATGCTCGGCAACGGCCTCGAACACCAAATCGACAGCGCTATCGCAGTTGATGAGCTTATCGATTTGCGGTACACGAAACATGATGGCCGGCACACTCGCGGCGCCATCCGTCGCCACGAAGCGCATGTGCTCGCCGGTCTTACCCACCACGGCGCGATCACACATCGTCACGCCCTCGGCAGCCAGCAGCGGCACCTTATTACCCTGGCCAAACGGCTCAAGGCGGGAAATCTGCTCGATGGTCTCGATATTTAGCTCGGAGAGGTCAACGGTGGCGGCAACCTCGTCAGTGTCCTCAAAGTCCTCGGCGGGAAGCTCCGATAGCACGGCCGAAAGGCGACGGCGGAACTCGTCGAGCTTGGATGCCTCGATAGTCACACCCACCGCACCGGCATGTCCGCCGCGACGAATCATCAGGTCGGAACAGCGCTCGATGGCGTCAAACAGGTTAACTTTGCCCACCGAGCGACCAGAGCCGCGCGCGATACCGTCCTCGATCGAGAACAGCAGCGCCGGCACGTGGTAGCGGTTGGTCAGACGGCTTGCCACGATGCCCTTGACGCCCTCGTGCCAGCCTTCGCCGCCCACGACGATCGCGCGTCCGCCGTCATAGGTCTCCTCGACCTTTGC
Source organism: uncultured Collinsella sp. (assembly GCA_900545505.1). GTDB lineage: Bacteria > Actinomycetota > Coriobacteriia > Coriobacteriales > Coriobacteriaceae > Collinsella. Next base: position 14,129 of record UQZC01000003.1, on the reverse strand, counting down.
CATGGCATCGCGCGTGAGCTCCGCCTCGATCTCACGGCGCTGGCGGTTGATTTCCTCGAGCTCAGCCGCCAGTGCGCTTGCTTCGATGGGATCGCGGGCAAGCAGCAGGTCGAGCGCCAGCTTGGGATCGGCCATGCGACCGGCAGCGTTTAAGCGGGGAATGAGCGAGAATGACAGGCCATCCGCCGTAATGCTCGAAAGGTCCGCCTTGGCGAGCGCGGCAAGCGCGATATAGCCGGGGCGAGCGGTTACGCGCATCTGCTGGATGCCCTCGGCAACCAGCGCGCGGTTCTCGGGCGTGAGCGGCATCATGTCGGACACGGTGCCCAGCGCCGCGACCTCGATTAGCGAACGCCAATACGACGGCTTGCCCAGGCGCTCACCCAGGACTTGCACCAGCTTGAGCGCCACACCAGCACCGGCAAGCTCACGCGAGGGGCCCTCGTCCTCGAGCTTGGGGTCAGTCAGGGGCACACCCTGCGGCACCTGGTCGGAGGGCTCGTGATGGTCCGTGACCACCAAATCGATCCCCAGGCTCTCCAGGTAGGAAACCTCTTCCTTGGCGGCAATGCCGTTATCGACGGTCACGATCAGCTGGGGGCGAGCGAGCTCGTTAACGCGGTCGAGTGCCGCGCGCGAAAGACCGTAGCCCTCGTCAAAGCGATGCGGAATAAACGGCGTGACATCGGCGCCAAACGTGCGCAGCGCCTCGGTCAACAGGCAAGTCGACGTAATACCGTCAACGTCAAAATCGCCAAAGACTGCAATGTGCTCGTGGTTGCGAATAGCACGCTCGACGCGGTCGGCAACGACTGACATGCCCGGGATAATGAGTGGGTCGGCCCAGTCGCGATCGAGCGAAGGCGTCAAAAACAATTGGCCCTCTTTGATGGAGCCAATGCCGTGCGCGACCATAATGCGCGCCACCAGCCCGGGAATGCCCAGACCAGCCGAAAGCTCCTTTTCGAGCTCGGGGTTTTGCTGAGCGACCGCCCAGCGATGCGTCGTCTTAAGCGATGACATAGGCACCCACCCCTGATAGGGGCAGGTCGCCGCGATACCTCTCACGGTTCATAGCGATGAGTCCTCTGTGTATGCCCGCTTCGGCAGGCAGATCTGTTGAACGGATTTATTATACCGTGCAACGCGGACGCAAATCGCCGCAGCACGCCGCGGTTTCGGTAAACGATGCCGGTAATAGCCTCGAAATAATCGAGCGTTTCAGCCGCACGGACGCATACGAGCGTCTAGCATATCCATACAAACGAGTTCGCGGATAAAGGGAGTCACGGGACATATGAAGCAATGGACTGGACTGGGAAAGTTCCTCGCGGGGCATATGCAGGTCATCGTTCCGATTTGCGTGGCGCTCGGCGTGCTCTTTCCCCAGCAGATTGGCGTGCTCAAGCCCATTGTTCCCGCCCTCTTCGCCTTTATGACGTTTCAGGGTGCGCTCAGCAACACCTTCCACCAGGTAGCCGAGGTGTTCCGCCGTCCCCTGCACCTGATTTTGGCACTGCTCGTCTCGGCGGCGCTTATTCCCATCGCGGCCTATGCCATGGGATCGTTATTCTTTGGCTCCAATCCCAACCTTGTCTGCGGCATCGTGCTCGAGTACAGCGTACCCGTGGCGGTCACTGCCTTTATGTGGATTAGCATGTTCGGCGGCAACGGCCCGCTCGCGCTCACCATCATCCTGACGTCCTCGGTTATCTCCCCTGTGACGATTCCGCTCACGCTCAAGCTCCTGCTGGGCGCCACCGTCTCGATCGATGTGCCGAGCATGATGCAAGACATGGCCTTTATGATCGCCATCCCCGCCGTGCTCGGCATCGTGATCAACGAGCTCACGCGCGGATGGGGGCACGAAAAACTCTCCCCCGTGCTCTCGCCCGCCTGCAAATTCATGATGATGGGCGTTATCGCCTCCAACTCCACCGCCATGAGCGAGTACGTGCTGCACATGAACGCGGTGCGCTTGGAAGTCGCCCTCTTTATTTTGGTCTTCGCCATCAGTGGCTTTGTCGTCGGTTTTCTGGTCGCCCATACGCTGCATCTGCCATATAGCGAGACGACCACCATGTGCTTTACCTGCGGCATGCGTAACATCTCTTCGGGCGCCGTCATCGCCACGCAGTACTTTCCGGGCGAAGTCGTGTTTCCCGTCATGTGCGGAACGCTGTTTCAGCAGGTACTCGCCTCGCTTATCGGGCATCTCTTTGAGCGTCTGACCGGCGAGGAGCGCGCCGCCCAGCGCAAGCGCGTCGAAGCCGGCCGCGACGCCATGGCACGCTAGACTGTCCGCATTACGCGGGTGTTAGTCTTGCTATACGAGCGTTTCCAGATGCGCACGCAGGCGCTCAGCATCGATATCGAGCGTTGTCTCAGCATTGACCTGGGCCAAACGATAGCCGACAAAGTAGGGCGAAACCACCCAACGTGGCAGCGCCTTGGCAATGGTCCGACCGCCCAGGTGATAGAAGAACAGGTTGTACGACTCTGCGCGACCACCGTGGTGCTCGTTCAGGATATAGCGCAGAGCTACCTGGATCGCATCGGCGAAGAGATCCGCCTCGGCTTGGTCTCTCGTGTCATCGCTGGCAGCGATTCCCTGCGGGGCTGAAACGTTGATCTCAAAGAACCCCATGATCGGTTCGGTTGAGATGTCGACCGAGATTCTCCCCTGTTGCCAGACACTGATGCCTTCAAAGTTGGCTGAGGCCAGCGCCGCATAGCCGTCCTCCTGTTCCAAGCCCACAATCTGCATGTGTGGATGGACGAGGCTGCCGCCCGAAAGCGGGCCTTTGTTCTTGTACATGAGCACACTGCAGTACTGTTGGGAATCGATCATCTGCTGCCAACAGCCCAGGGCAAACCGCATCACATGATGCAGCTCATCCGGTTCATAGGTCACCAGGTCGGCGTCGTGATTGGCAGACTCGATCAATACGGTCTGACGTGTGGCCCGCAATGTCTTGAACTTATTCTCGAGCCAGATGCAGTCGCCATCGCGCTGGATGATGTTGGCAAGCCCCTCCGTGTCGCAAAAGGGGCACGCGGTGCCAGGGCGACGATTATCGTCGGGCTTACCGCTCGCCTGCTGGACATCGAATACAAGTGCCACGGGCTACACCTCCAGCGGCACAATCTTGGTGCCATGGAGCTCGGAGACGCCCAGTGCCGCCGCCACGGTATCGCGGTTGACCGTGGAAATGCCGCCGCCGGGAAGGATGGTCAAGCGGTCGCCCGCACACTCGATAAGACGCGACAGATGCTCCAGGTTGTCCTCGATCGGCGTGCCGGCGGCACCGCCGTGCGTCAGGATGCGCGTAACGCCGCAATCGGCGAGTGTGTCGACGGCATCGAGTTGAGCCTCGGGCGAGAGCTGGTCAAACGCCATGTGAAAGGTGATGTCGATGGGCTCACGCTTGCATTCCTCGGTCGCGCAGCCCGCGGCCATCACGAGGGCGGCCAACGTAAGCTCGTCGAGCGCCCATCCGCCAGCGCAGGGCTTGCAGCAGCCAAAGACCAAGCCGTCAACGCCGGCGCTCACGGCAAGGCCCAGGTCCATCTCCATCATACGCAGCTCGTCCTGGTTGTAGTGAAAGTCGCCGCCACGCGGGCGAATCATGCACATCACCCGTGCATCGTGCTCGTGGGCATAGCTGGTCGTAGCGCTGATAACACCGGCCGAAGGCGTAGTGCCACCGACGGCAAGGTTGTCGCACAGTTCGATACGCTTTGCACCGGCATCGATAGCCGCCGGCACCCGCTCAAAGTTCTCAGCACAAAACTCGTACAGCATAGATAGACCCCCAAAGACAACAGATGTTTTCCGACGGGCATTGTCACACATCCCCATGAAGTTGCGGTGGAATAGGGACTCTTTTGGCCTCTGGAGCCCGTATTCAGTCCCTATTTCACCGCAACTTAAAAGGGGGCGCTGACTGAGATAGTCAGCGCCCCTTTTGTTAGGTGGGTTAGCCTCCGAGGTAGGCTTTGCGGACGTTGTCGTCATGCAGGAGCTCTTGGCCGGTGCCGGTCATGGTGATTTTGCCGGTCTCGAGCACGTAACCGCGCGTGGCGATGGAAAGCGCCATCTGCGCGTTTTGCTCGACCAGAAGTACCGTGGTACCGGCCTTGTGCAGGTCCTCGACAATCTGGAAGATCTGTTCGATCAGAATCGGTGCCAGACCCATGGAAGGTTCGTCGAGCATAAGCAGTTTGGGGTTACTCATAAGGGCGCGCCCCATAACGAGCATCTGCTGCTCGCCGCCCGAAAGGGTGCCGGCGACCTGGCGACGACGTTCCTTCAGGCGCGGGAACTGCTCGTAGACGCGCTCCAGGCCCGGAGCCACCGTGGACTTGGGCTGCGTATAGGCACCCATCTCCAGGTTCTCCTCGACCGTCATCTGCAAAAAGGCGCGACGACCCTCGGGGACCTGAGCCAGGCCCTTACCAACCAGCTTGTCGGCGGGCGGATGGGTAATGTCCTCGCCCATAAACTTGATGGAACCGGTCTTGGAACGCAGCAGGCCCGAGACGGTCTTGAGCGTTGTGGACTTGCCGGCACCGTTGGCACCAATCAAGGCCACGATCTCGCCCTCGTTAACGTTAAAGGAGATGTCCTTAATGGCGTGGATGGCGCCGTACCAGACGTTGATGTTGTAGACGGAAAGCATCGGCTCTGCCATTTAGTTCTCCCCCTTATCCTGCTTGCCCAGATATGCCTCAATAACAGCGTCGTTGTTCTGGATTTCCTCTGCCGTGCCCTTGGCGATGACCTTACCAAAGTTGAGCACGCAGATGCCCTCGCAGATGTTCATAACGAGCGACATATCATGCTCGATAAGCATGATGGCAATGCCAAAGGTGTCGCGAATCTTGACGATGTTCTCCATGAGCTCCGCGGTCTCGGACGGGTTCATGCCGGCAGCAGGCTCGTCGAGCAGCAGTAGCTTGGGGTTGGTGGCAAGCGCGCGGACGATCTCCAGACGACGCTGAGCGCCGTAAGGCAGCGATCCGGCCTGCTCGTTTGCCAGATGCTCCATATCAAAGATGGACAGCAGCTCCATGGCGCGCTCGTGAGCAGCCTTCTCGTGCTTCCAATACGTCGGCAGGCGCAGCACGCCCTCAAAGCCGGAGTAACGCTCCTGGTTATGCAGGCCGACCTTGACGTTATCCTCCACCGTCATGGTGTTGAATAGGCGAATGTTCTGGAAGGTACGGGCAATACCCATGCGGTTGACCTGGTAGACCGACTTGCCCGAGGTGTCCTCGCCGTCGAGCAGGATGGTGCCATGCGTGGGCTGGTACACCTTGGTGAGCAGGTTGAAGACCGTGGTCTTGCCGGCGCCGTTGGGACCGATCAGACCGGCGATCTCGGTCTTGCCGATAGTCAGGCTAAAGTCGTCGACTGCCTTAAGGCCACCGAACTCAATGCCCAGGTGGATGCACTCGAGTGCAGGGCGCTCGCCCAGGTCACGATCGGGAACGATGGCGCCAGAAGGATACGGGACCATCTTGCCCTTCTTGAACTCAAATTTACTGGGCATCGGCTGCCACCTCCTTCTTGGAAGCAAAGCGGTCCTTGACGCGACCGAAGAACGCCTTGAGCTGCGGGTTGTTGGTAAAAATCATGACCAGGATCAGCACGATGGCGTAGATGAGCATGCGGTAGTCCGAGAACTGACGAAGCAGCTCGGGAAGCACCGTGAGCAGCGCCGCCGCGATGACGGAGCCGCGCATATTGCCCAGACCGCCCAGGACCACGAACACCAGGATGAGAATGGACGTGTTGAAGTCGAACTTGGTGGCGGAGAGCTGCGAGAAGTTACCGCCGAAGAGGGCTCCGGCAGCACCGGCGAGGGCAGCGGAAACCACGAAGGCGATCATGCGGTACTCGGTGACGGAGATGCCTACGGACTCGGCTGCAATCTTGTTATCGCGCACGGCCATAATGGCACGGCCGGTACGGCTGCGAACCAGGTTGAGCACGATCACGAGTGCGACCATGACCAGGATGGCACCGGCGAGGAAGGTCGAGTACGTCGACACGCCCGAGGCGCCCTGGGCGCCCTTGATGATGGCGGTGCCGTCCTCGAGCAGGTGCAGGTCGTCGATCGTAGAGTTACCCGTGATGTTAAAGATCACATGCAGGCCGCGGGAATCGACGCCCACAATGAGGCAGGTGACGATCTCCTTGATAATCTCGCCAAAGGCCAGCGTCACGATAGCCAGGTAATCGCCGCTCAGACGAAGGACCGGGATGCCAATCAAGAAGCCCAGGATGGCGGCAGCGATGGCGCCGACCACGATACTGATGATAAGGCGCACCGGATCGGAGGGAACGGCGCTCTCCAGCGCGACGGCGGTGACGATTCCCGTATAGGCGCCGACACTCATAAAGCCTGCGTGGCCCAGCGACAAGTCGCCCGCGATGCCGACGACGAGGTTAAGGGAAATGGCCATGACGATATAGGCCGTGATGGGAACCAGCTGACCGGCGATCATGCGCGGAATCATGTGGTTAGACTGCATAAAGAACACGATGGCGAAGGCCACGATGCACATGGCGTACGTGACAAAGTCGTGACGCGTCTGCTTGTCTTTAAGAAACTTCATAACGCTCACCTACACCTTCTCGGGGACGTACTTGCCCAAGAGGCCGGCAGGCTTGACGAGCAGGACGATGATCAAAACACCAAAGACGATGGAGTTGGCAAGGCTCGTGGAAATGTAAGCCTGCGCCATCGCCTCGATGATGCCGATGAGAATGCCACCGACAAAGGCACCGGGGATGGAGCCGATGCCGCCGAAGACGGCGGCGTCGAAGGCCTTGATGCCAGGCATGGCACCCGTCGTGGGCTGCAGGACCGGCGAGTAGGAGCACAGCAGCACGCCGGCGATGGCGGCAAGGGCGGAGCCGATGGCAAACGTCATCGAGATGGTGCGGTTGACGTTGATGCCCATGAGCTGAGCGGCGGCCTTGTCCTCGGACACGGCGCGCATGGCCTTGCCCATCTTGGTCTTACCTGTAAAGAACATCAGGCCGGCCATGATAACCAGGCAGGCGACGATGGTGACGAGCGAGACGGCGCTTACGTTGAACTTGGCCAAGAACTCCGGCACCTGGAAGGTGACGAGCGAAGTGAAGTTCTTGGGCGTGGCGCCCCACAGAAGCTGCGCGGCGTTCTGCAGGAAGTAAGACACGCCGATAGCCGTGATCAGAACGGCCAGCGGGCCTGCTTGGCGCAGCGGCTTATAGGCCAGACCCTCAATGAGAACGCCGAGAACCGTGCAGACCACACAAGAAAGAATTACAGATACCCAGCCCGGGAGGCCGAGATACGACGTGGCGCAGAACGAGACATAGGCACCGACCATGATGACGTCGCCGTGAGCGAAGTTCAGCATCTTGGCGATACCGTAGACCATGGTGTAGCCCAACGCGATGATGGCGTAGACGCTGCCCATGGACAGGCCGTTGACCAGGTATTGGATAAAGACCGTCATGTTCCACATCCCCCTTTCGAATAGGTTTCCAGTTGATGTATGAAACAGGGACGTTACATCGTCCCTAGATACCAAGCAAGCAGGGAAGGCCAAAACCTCCCCTGCTTGGGATCAAAACCGCTCTATGTAAGGCGGCCAATTAGGCCTGTACGTACTTGCCGTCGGTGATGACGTACGCCGTGGGCTCCTTCTGGACCTGGCCCTTATCGTTCCAGGTGAGCTTGCCGGTCAGACCGTCAACGGTAATCTTGAGCATAGCCTTGGACAGCTTCTCGGCGGCCTCGGTCGGGTCGGCGTCGACACCAAGACCGGCCTCCTTGAGGGCCTCGGCCACCGCGTGCACGCCATCGTAGGCGTCGGCGGCAAACTGGTCGGGGGTATCGCCGTACTTATCCTTGTAAGCGTTGACGAAGTCGGCGTTCTTCTCATCGTCGGCGGAGAACGGGGTCATGAGCAGCAGACCCTCAGCAAGAGAGGTATCGAAGCCCTCAACGCCCAGGATGCCGTCCATGCCGTCGCAGCCCATCATCTTGACGTCGTAGCCCATGTCCTTGGCGTTCTTGAGCAGGACGGACGCCGGCGTGTAGTAGATCGGCGCAAAGATCATGGTGGCGCCGGCCTGCTTGGCCTTGGTCAGCTGGTTCGTAAAGCTCGTGGCGGAGTCGTCCTTAAAGGTCTCCTCGTCAACAATCTCGAGCTTGGACTCAGCGGCCTGGGCCTTAAAGGAATCTGCGATGCCCGAAGAATATGCGTCGCCGGAGTTATAGAACAGCACGAACTTCTCGTCCGCATACTTCTGCGCCAGGAACTTGGCAGCGTTGACACCCTGGTTGGGGTCGGTGAAGCAAACCTGGAAGACGCAATCCTTGCCGTCGGTGACGTCCTCGGAGGACGCGGACGGGGTGATCATGAACGTCTTGGGGTCGTTACCGCACTCGGCGGCAACGGCAACCGACGCACCCGTGGTGGTCGGGCCGACGAGGGCCTGCATGCCCCAGTCGAGCAGGGTGTTGAAGGCGTTGACGGCCTTCTCGCCGTCGGCCTGGTCATCCTCGGCCTTGCTGGCAAGCGGCAGCTCCTTGGTCGAGAAATCCTTGCAGCCAAGCTCGACACCCTGGGTAACGGACTTGCCGTAGGACGCGTTGGCACCGGTCAGCGGGCCGATGGTGCCGATCTTAAACGAAGCGTCGCCCGAAGCGGAACCGCTATCGCCGCCGTTGGAGGAGCAGCCGGCTAGAATGGACATCGCCCCCAGACCTGCTGCGCTCGCGATAACGCTCCTGCGATTCATAACAGGGTTCAATGACTTACCGGTGAGGCTCGACATGCGGCTCTCCTCTCAAATCTCGTCGGGTTTCGGTTACCCGACAGGCCATCCTTCGCCGTGTTCGGCGTTCGCAAAATACTAGACGCTTTAGTTAAGGAAAGTGGCGATTATTTCAACTTTTCTTTGGATTTGTTCATTTATCCATAATTCTGCGTATTTCTATTACTTTATGCAGTAAGGCCACTTTATTGTGTGAAAGTAATGTTTCCGTTCTGTTACAGGCGTCCCTTCCCTGAATAAAACGGCCTCACCGGTCGCGCTTTATGCGCACTTAGGCGGCGATGTACTTGCCGTCCTGGATCACATAGGCCGTAGCGGGCTTTTCGACCTGGCCCTCGTCATTCCACGTCAGCTCGCCTGTCAGGCCCTCGATCTTGATCTTGCGCATGGCCTTGGCAAGGTCGCCGGCAATGTCGGCACCGTCGGCCGTAATGTCAATCCCCGCCTTGTCGATGGCCTCGACAATGGCGTGGACGCAATCGTAGGCGTCGGCGGCAAACTGGTTGGGTGTCTCGTCGTAGGCATCCTTATAGGCTTTGACGAAGTCGGCATTCTTCTCATCGTCAGCCGAAAACGGGGTCATGAGCAGTACGCCCTCGGCAAGAGAGGTATCGAAGCCTTCCACAGAGAGTAGGCCGTCCATGCCGTCGGTACCCATGAGGGTCATGTCGTAGCCCATGTCCTTGGCGTTCTTGAGCAAAACGGACGCCGGCGTGTAGTAGATCGGCGCAAAGATGAGCGTGGCGCCGGCCTCCTTGGCCTTGGTGAGCTGGTTGGTAAAGCTCGTGGAGGAATCGTCCTTAAAGGTCTCGGTATCGACGATATCAAGTTTGGACTCCTTGGCCTGCTCGGCAAAGGCATCGGCAACACCCGAGCTGTACGTATCGCCGGAGTTGTAGAACAGGGCAATCTTGGCATCCGCGTACTTCTCGGCCAAGAACTTCGCGGCGCTGGCGCCCATGGTGGGATCGGTGAAGCAAACCTGAAAGACCGTGGTCTTATCCTTGGTGACGTCGAGAGACGAGGCCGAGGGCGTGACCATGAGCATGTCGTCGGCAATCTCGCCCGAGACAGCGACGGCAGCACCGGTGGTGACCGGACCGACGAGCGCCTGCATGCCCCAGTCACACAGGGTATTGAAGGCGTTGATAGCCTTCTCGCCGTCAGCGACGTCATCCTCGGACTTAAGCAAGAGTTTGAGGTCCTTGGTCGAGAAATCCTTGGCGGCGAGCTTGGCACCCTTCTCGGCCGAAACGCCATAGGTTGCCGCGGCGCCGGTCAGAGGGCCGATGACACCGATCTTGAAGGTCTTGCCGTCATCGGCGGAGCCGCCCTCCGAGCCACCCGACGAGCAACCAGCGAGCGCCGCGGTGCCACCGAGCGCCGCGGCGCCAGCCAAGAAACTCCTGCGGTTAAGTACGTTGTTGATGCTAAACATGGTGTCCCCCTTTTCGCTGGCCGCGGTGCGGCCGTCTTGCGGTACAGGGCAAACCTTATGGTGCAAACGTTGACAGTTTGTTACGGAGTTCCGTTTGTAGCGAGCATGTTTCCAATGTTTCCGCAGCGTTTCGGGGGTGCCGTTTTGTGCGACTCCTGTTGCCTGGCGAGCACGCGCCCTCGGTTCACGCTAGAATGCACTCAACCTTTAAGCGGTTAATCCATCCATAAGATGCACGAAGGAGCTATCTATGAGCGAACCCCTGCGCACCGTGAACGTCGGCCTCATCGGTCTTGGAACCGTCGGCGGCGGCGTGGCCCGTCTGATCAAGAGCCACCACGATGAGTACCTGGCCGCCTACGGCATCGACCTTAAGCTGACCTGCGCCTGCGCGCTTGCCTGGGAGCAGGCCGAAGCTGCCGGTATTGAGCGCGAGGCCTTTACGAGCGACTGGCACGACGTCGTCACCGACCCCGCCGTCGATATCGTCGTCGAGCTCATCGGCGGCGAGCACCCCGCGACCGAAATCTTCACCACCGCCTTCGAGAACGGCAAGCACGTCGTCTCTGCCAACAAGGCCCTGCTGGGCCGTCACGTCGAGACGCTCGCCGAGAAGGCGCGCGCGTGCGGCGTGCAGATTAAGTGCGAGGCCAGTTGCGGCGGCGGCATCCCCATTGTGAGCACGCTTGAGCACGACCTGGTGGGCAACAAGATCCTGACCATCGCTGGCATTCTCAACGGCACCACCAACTACATCCTGTCGCGCATGGACGCCGAGGGCGCCGATTACGCTGACGTGCTCGCCGACGCCCAGGCAAAGGGCTATGCCGAGGCCGACCCGTCCGCCGACGTCGACGGCTTCGACGCCGCCAGCAAGACGGCAATCCTCGCTTCCATCGGCTTTGGCACCCGCGTTACCACCGACGATGTGTACCAGCAGGGTATCCGTACCATCGGTGCCGAGGACATCGCCCAGGCCCGTGAGCTCGGCTACACCATTAAGCTGCTCGGCATCGCCCGCAACACCGACGCCGGCGTCGACGTCCGTGTGCATCCCACGCTGATCCCCGCCGACCACATGCTTGCCAAGGTCAACGGCGCCATGAACGCTGTCTACGTGGTAGGCGACGCCGTGGGTGAGACCATGTTCTACGGTGCCGGCGCAGGCTCCTTCCCCACCGCGAGCGCCGTCGTGGGCGACATCCTGTCGCTCTCCGAGCAGATCAGCCGCGGCGTGGCTCCGCTGCCCGAGATTGAGCCCTATGGTCACAACCTCGCCTTTAAGCCCATGGACGAGCTCCAGACCAAGTACTATGTGCGCCTGAAGGTCGCCGACCGCGTGGGCGCCCTGTCCGAGACGGTCGACATCTTTGCCAAGCACAACATCTCGATCTCGCTCATCAACCAGGTCGAGGACGGCAAGTCGGGCGTTAACGATGCCTGCTCGGTCATCTTCCTGACGCATCGCGCGCTCGAGAAGGACGTCCAGGCTGCCGCGGCCGAGCTTGCCAGCGTCGGCTGTGTGGCCGAGGTCGCCAACGTCCTGCGCATCGAGGACGTTGAGGCTTGGACCGAAGGCGTCATGGCCAACTAACTCATCAATCGCCTAGCAATACGCGCTTTGAGGGCTCCCGTCCGATGTGGGACGGGAGCCCTTTTGTCTCCTGCCCTAAGCACAACGGCAGAGCACATTTGCGCGAGCCGCTCATCGGTAACGCGGGCTACCGTTCACCGATATGCAAACGCGGCCGATTCCGGCTACCGCTACGCTGTGCTGCGTACGTCCACCCCCGAAGAATGGAGGCACCATGTTGCTCGAGGGCAAGAAAGCAATCGTCACCGGAGGCACGCGCGGTATCGGCTATGCCATCGCCTGCCGTTTTATCGAGGAGGGCTCCCGGCACGCGCCGGGGGCTTGCCGATGCAGCCGTTGAGAAGCTGACAGCCGTCTATCCCGACGCCAAGGTCTGGGGCCGTTCCTGCGACCTCACCTCGCTCGAGGCCGTGACCGAGGCCTTTACCCAGGCTGCAGCCGACATGGGCGGTCTCGATACGGTCGTCAACAACGCCGGCATCTCCCAGCGCTCGCCCCTTTTGGACTATACAGCCGAGGAGTTCGCCAAAGTTATGGACCTCAACGTCGTCGCCGTCTTTAACGGCCACCAGGCTGCTGCCAAGATCATGACCGAGGCCGGCCACGGCGGCACCATCACTACCACAAGCTCAATGGTCGCCAAGTACGGCCAGCCTTCCGGCGTCGGTTACCCCACGTCCAAGTTTGCCGTCAACGGCATGGTCCAGTCGCTCTCGCGCGAGCTCGCCCCCATGGGCATCCGCGTCAACGCCGTTGCCCCTGGCGTGACTAAGACCGACATGGTCGCTAACCTGCCCGAAGAGGTCATCAAGCCCATCATCGCCACTATTCCGCTCGGCCGCATGGGCGAGCCCGAGGACATCGCCAACGCCTTCGTTTTCCTAGCGAGCGACATGTCATCCTATGTCACGGGCGCCGTGCTCCCCGTCGACGGAGCCGCCCGCTCCTAAGGGACCACAAGCCTCAGCTCCCAGCCTCAACATAGTCCAACAAAGAAGGCGCGCCGTCTGCATCAACTGCAGGCAGCGCGCCTTCTTCTGTTTGAAAGGGAAGCTGTGTCCCGCAGTCCCGACTCAGACCGGGACGCAGCTTCCCTCAGGGCCATGTTTCGGAAAGAGCGCCCCGTTTTGAACGCCGATTCTGGGATACCGTTTCCGCAACGGGTCTCTCGCGGAAACTGCATCCCACTCTGAGCGCCCATTCCGGGACACAGTTTCCCAACGGCCCCCGTTTCGGAAACCACATCCCGTTCCGAGCCTTCAAAGCGGGACGCGGCTTCCCCGAGAGAGTATCGACTACTTGCCGTCGTCGTCCTCGGCTTCTTCTCTTGCATAGAGCTCCAACATGCGGCGGCGGTATTCGCGCACGGCGAGCTTGGCGCGCTCCAGGCGGCGACGCTCGCGCGGAGTCAGCTCGGACGGGTCGACCTCGTCTCCATAGGTCTTATCGGCAAGCAGGTGCGCAGCGTCCACGATGCGGGCATCGATGTGGCCGCTCGCCGCCTCGGCGGAAAGACGCTCGGCAATCGTATCGAGCGTAGGCAGGCCCTCGAATACGCGACCATGGCCATGCGAAGTCAGCAGCTCATGCTCGCGCGCGAGCAAGCTCGCTAGGTCGTGGTGGGCGCGCAGGATGTCGAGCGCATCGGATGGATGCTCGGCAACCTCTGCCACGGCGGTGACCGGCGCTGCATCGACCACGCGGTAGAAGAGCTGCGCGAGCAGCGGCATCAAGAACACCGTGATGGCGCCGGCGGCGACCATAACCGATGCGACGTCTTGCGACAGCGCGCCCGCGTTGACGGCAACGCTCGTCACGGCAACGATGATCGGCAGCGCCGTGGTGCAGTACAGGGCCACGGTAATGCGACCATACGCCGACACATCGCGCGTCGCAGGACAAATGCTCATGGAAATAAGAATGGGCACGGCACGAATAATCAACAACGCCACGATAAAGCCCACGAGCAGACCCGGGCGCGACGCCACGGCCGTCAGATCGATCTTTGCGCCCGATACGGTAAAGAACACCGGAATCAAAAAACCGTAGGCCAGACCGTCGAGCTTGGTCTCGAGCGTATGGTTGCCCTCGAGGATGATATAGCGCAGGACAAAGCCGGCGGCAAAAGAACCCAACACGATGTCGAGATCAAAGACAGCCGAGAATGCCACGAGCGTGACCAGGATGAGCACCGTCAGGCGCACGAAGGTCTGCGACGTGGTATCGGCGCGCTCCTCAACAAACGCAAAGAAGCG
>UQZC01000002.1 GCA_900545505.1 uncultured Collinsella sp. | reverse complement strand
GGTGACCACGCAGGTGCGGCCGATATTGCCCGTATTGGCCGGAATCTCGGGCGCATACAGCACAATGTTGAACATGAATCTCCTTGGCTCAGAACGAAAAACCACCACGAAGTTAACCTTCGTGGTGGTTTGGCGGTTACGTAGACAGAAAAATGCCCGCTTGGATAAACCTAGGCGCGGTGCCAGTCGGTCAGGCAGGCATCGAGGGAAGCGATGAGCGCATCCTTGTCCATGTGACGGCCGATGATGCACAGACTCGTCATACGGTCGCCCGTCTCGTCGTCCCAAATCTGCATGATCTCGGGGTTCTCGTCGATGATCTTCTGCTTCTCGCCTTCGGGCGCCGAGTCGACAAACAGGCCGTTCTCCATCAGGCGCATCTGGTGGCCGGCCTGCTCAAACATGTAGCACATGTCCGGATTGCCGGTCTGCCACAGCGGACCCTTGACGCGGATGACCTCGTCGGGCCACTCCTGCTCAACAAAATCGGTGAACTTCTGCAGATCAAACGGCTTGCGGCGCGAGTACACAAAGGTCTCGATGTCGTACTCGAGCACCTCGGGGTCGTCGTGCTCCTCGGGATGCTCCATGGCCTCGATCCAGGCGGCGGAGTTGTAGGCGCGCATAAAGTCGAAGCGGTCGGTGTCGAGCAGCTCCTCCATGGGGACCTCGCCGTTTTGGGCCTCGACGATCACGGCGTCTTTCTGCAGGCTGCGCACGATGGCCTTGAGCTCGGCGATCTGCTCAGGGCTCACGGTATCGGTCTTGTTGAGGATCAGCGTGGAGCAGAACTCGATCTGCTGGATGAGCAGGCTCTCGATGTCGTCCTCGTCGATATCCTCGGCCAGCAGGTCGCGACCGCCGTTGAACTCGTCGTACATGCGGGCACAGTCGACCACGGCCACGATGTTGTCGAGCGCGAGCTTAGGCTCGCCGCCCACCTTGGCCTCGTCGCAGAAGCTCGAGATGGTGTAGGCGATGGGGATGGGCTCGCAAATGCCCGAGGCCTCGATGATGATGTAATCGAAGTTGCCCGAATCGGCGATGCCCTGCAGCTGGTTGGCCAGGTCATCCGAAAGCGTGCAGCAAATGCAGCCGTTGGTGAGCGGGATGAGGTCGTCGGTCTCGGAAAGGCCGCCGTCGGCGATGAGGCTGGCGTCCACATTGATCTCGCCAATATCGTTGACGATCACGGCGGCGCGGATACCGCCGTCGTTAGCGAGGATGTGGTTGAGCAGCGTGGTCTTGCCGGCACCGAGGTATCCGGTAAGCATGATGATTTTCACGGGTTTGTTGGGCATGTGCCCTCCTTTGTTAGACATGGCTTACAGTTGAATCATATGCCAAACGCCTGCTCTTATACCCACGCGCCGGCAAATAACACAGGCTACTCCCAGGCTCCCCATACATCGGGGCAATAACCGACGGTGGCCTTTTTGCCGTTGCGCACGATGGGCTCGGCCAAGACCTGCTGGTTCTCGAGCAGCTTGTCGAAGCGCTGGCTAGGGGTGAGGTGCTGGATGAGCGCGAGCGTCTCCTCGTCCTTAGCCTTGGGGTTGAGCAGCTTGTCGATGCCGCCGACCGCCTGCATCACGCTCGTGAGCTCGCCCTTGCTCATCTCCTTTTCCTTAAGGTCGATAAACTGCACCTTAATGCGGCGCTCCTTAAAAAAACGCTGAGCCTTCTTGGTATCGAAAGACTTTTTGGTGCCAAAAATTTGCACGTTCATGTATTTGTTCCGCCGTTCTACCTGATGAAGTTGGTGCGCTCGCGATCGGCTTCGGGGGCTTCGATGCCGGCGGCCTGTCCTGCCTCGATACAATGCAGGAGCCAGGCCATGTTCTTGCCGATGTTGCGCATGGTGGCCAGGCCCTCGGCGTCTTGGGCGGCCTCGCCCGGCATGGCGCCAAACACGTTGTTCCAGTACGTGGAAGCAACCACGGGCATCTGGTTGATGGTGAAGTACTTATTGAGCACGTCGAAGGTGGTCGACGTGCCGCCGCGACGGGCAACGGCGACGGCAGCGCCCGGCTTGTGCGCAAAGGCTTTGCTGCCGGCATAGAAGGCGCGATCGAGGGCCGAAAGGATGCGTCCGCTGGGGTGCGCATAGTAGACGGGCGAGCCAAAGACAAAACCATCTGCCTGCTCGGCGGCAGCGATCAGCTCGTTCACCACGTCATCGTCAAAGGTGCAGCGGCAATCGAGCTTGCCGCACTGACCACAGCCAATGCAGTCGCGAATGGGCTTGGTGCCCAGCTGAAACACCTCGGTATCAATGCCTTCGGCATTGAGTTGCTCGGCGACCTCGGCGAGTGCGCGGGCGGTGTTGCCGTTTGCCTTGGGGCTGCCATTGACCAAAAGAACCTTCATCACAAACTCCCTCTGCTGTCGGTGACTTCTGCAGAGGATTATCGCACGATGGGGGAGGCGGTGTGGGCGCGATTCCAGCGACCGCCCATCATACGCCCCGTCTCGATCGGCAGCTTCATCCGAGGGTCAACGGCGGGCTCGCTCACCAGGTACGAGAGGGACACGGTCCAGAGGATGCTGGAGCGCGGGGCCTCATGCAAGCCGATTGTGAGGAGTCTGGGCAGGTCGCCTTCGATGGCGAACTCTGAGGTCTTAGAAGGCGGGCTGCTGTGCGGCTTGAGGAACAATCTCGGCGGGCAGGAAGTGGCGGCGTGGCAGAACTGGCAGTTCGACAAATACGGAGATCGAAAACTCCGCAGAGGTTTCGCCGGAGGCCAATTGCTTTTCACGCTGCCGTCGCTTGCGGGTGTTTTCAAGCGGGTGAAGCTAGCGGGTCGTCGACACCTTCATGTCCCGCACGATGTAGTTCATAGTGCGGTAAATTTGCATGCGCAGTTTTATCGCGCAGATGAATTCATGATAGGTGAATCTGATCTGTGCCCCCGTCCTGCGGTATGTGACGTAGTCCGGCCTCGCCCCGTTTATATTTCGACCTTAAGGCGAGTGCCGCATGTTTAAAACGTATTGGGAATACGTTTGCAAAAGAGCGAGCCAAAGGGTACAAATTCTCCTATTTCTTTCATATCGTCCGTTTTCTTTAAACAGACAAAGATGAGGCGAAAGATTGTCCTATAATAAAAACATCAAATTGAGTTTTAGTGTGGGCTTATATAACGGTTTTCATGATTGGGGAATCTGCCATCCACTTTAGGTCCGAGGAAGCCGCCAATGTCTTTAATATGTAGGACTCAAACTTACAGCTTTTTGTAGGACTCGAACTTACAGCTTTTGAATCCATTACATACTCATTACAGATAAATTAGAAATAAACGAGAATTGCTAGGTCCATAATTGCAATTAAGTATTTCGTAAGCACGAAAGAGAGCGGATTGTATATGAATTATCTTAGCTCGGCCTCAGTTGATGTGACCTATCGATGCAATTTGCGATGTCGGCATTGTTTTGATTTCGGCGGGGAATGTGCCTATGAGGAAATGAATGATGACGAACTGATCAGCGTTTTTCGACAGCTTGCCTTGATTGATCTTTCGTCGATTTGCATTTGTGGCGGAGAGCCCATTCTTAGGTTTGATTTGATTCGTCGCGCCGTGAGGTTAGTTAAGGAGCTTAATCAAGGCACTCTCGTGTCAATGGTCAGCAATGGCATTCTTTGGACAGAAGAAATTGCTGACGCCCTAAAAAGAGATGGACTGGATTTAGTGCAGTTTAGCCTCGATGGGATTTCAGATGCGTCTTATGACCATGTGAGGTTGAGTAACGGTAAGCTCCATCGAGTACTGGATGCGATTAAGATCGCACGAAGACACGGAATAAGGGTCGCAGTTGCTTCTCTCCCCCATGCTAGGAATATAAGGGAATACCCTTCAATAATAAGTTTTTGTGAAAAAGAAGGTGTAAGTGATTTTAGAGCACAGCCTTTGATGCCGCTCGGACGAGGTGAGCTGAATTATAAGGATCTGTGCCTAACGCCCGAGCAAAATGATGCGCTTGCTGCATATTTGAGCGCGCGCAATGCTGTTTCTCAAATGCAGATTACCTGGGGTGACCCCGTAGATCATTTGTATATGTATAGGGAGACAGGGAGAATTCCGCAAATATGCGTCAATGCGTATGGGGAGCTCTCGGTGTCTCCTTACCTGCCGATTACCATTTGGAATCTAAATCGAAATACTCTGCGGGAGTATATTGATCTCGAAATAGATAGATATGCGTTACGGCACCCAATTGTCGAGAAGTGCCTAGCTCGTATAGAGGAGCTTTCGGACTTCACAAGTATCCAACAGGGGCTTCCTGTTCTTTTCAAAGAAAGGAACATAGATATATCTAAAGAATTGGAGGATGCTGCACGTGTGCACGGGGATAAGTTGCGTAAAAGCAGTTAGGGCTAAAGAGAGCGACTGCAAAGAGGTTTTGTCTTTTGTTTATAGAGCCAATGAAAGCATGGATCAATATGTCGTGCTTGACCCATTCTCAACTATACAAAATGGAAAGATGAGAGGACGTCTAATTAGGCAGACTCTATTTGATGGGCGTTATCAGGTTTGCCTGATCAGGGCTGATTCCATCGAACCTTGCGGAATGCTGATTACGGCTAAGGGCGCTGCACTAAGAGGCAGGTCTAGCAGTTTGGTTTTATTTATATTGGAAAGGGGGATTCAAATTGCGGAGTTGCGCTGGGAAGGTTCGGAAACGCCATGTCGAGTAGCCGCTATCACTAAGGATGGCTGCGAATCTGGGCTCGAGCAGTTTGGGTTTAAATGGTCGGTGGCGGTAGAACTTGCGAACGGAAGCATGAATTACTATTTCCTAGAGGTAGGGTAAGGAAATATGAAGAAAAGAGAGATGCTGGGTGCTGTTCCGAGAATGCGGTATGCCGTACGCGTAAGGCACACTCAGACCGGTAGCGTTTTGACCGCGAACAGCTACTATATTCGTCTCAATGAAGATGCGCTCGCTATCGTTAATTTGATAGATGGAGGGCGGTGCATTGAAGATATCGCTAACGAAATTTGCGCCAATAAGAAGTTGTCCGGCAGCGATAGGTCAATCGTTGCCGATAAAGTTCTAAATACAATTTTGAAAATATGGAAAACAGGCTTATTTCTCGAGGGCGATTTAGACGATCTTGCACCTAGATTTCTGTATCAGCGTAACAATATCATGTATATTCCCTACTACGCGAAAGCCGCTTCACTGAGATGTTCGTATCTGTCTCCGATTGTTGATGGGTCTATAGTTCAAACGGTCAATGACATCTCGGATAACTTCGGCTCATCATCAGTCGTATTGGAGCTTCAGGACAACCAGCAAGAGTGTATGACGCAAATTGCTTTTGTAAGAACGATTGTTGAAGATGCCTACTTCCTATATTCAATATTTGGCGTAATTCCAAACTTGCAGCAATGGCAGGGAATTCGTGACTACATGTCGGTCTTTGAGCTTGTTTTTAAGAGCGAAATGACTCAAGAGGATTTGAAAAGTGATGGAATGCGAGATCTGAATTACCTGATCTATTCGGTGAGCGAAACAGATCGGTGTCTTTTGCCGCCCACTCTCTTGAAGGGAGTGATACCTAATGAGTTAATGGAAGGTGATATGGAGATTAGAGAATTGCAGATTGATCTGTAGTTTTGGAGACTATTGCCAAGTTAGAAAGAAGGTAAAAAATGGATTTTGATCCGCGGGTTGGTCCAGTTAACTTAAATGGTGGCAGTCAAGATCCGGAGCCAGCGGTGGGAGTTGCTATATTCCCGGCTGCGGTTTGGGCAGTTGCAGTTTATGACATCGTAGTTGGTGTTAACTACGGCGCAGTCGTTAATGCTGCTGCAGCGGCTATGGTTTATACGAAGGCGGTTGCTATCGAGTAATTCACACTTGGTTTGATTCGATTGTGAATGCGCAACTAGGACGGAAAGCAAAGGAAGTTCTATGGAAACAGGGGATGCTGTCTGCTTGATGACTTCGATTGCCCTGATTATCCTTTCAATCCAATACAGGAGAGGAAGATGGCTCTGCTCAATTGCTGGATATGATGTCACAAAAAGGGAGAGCGGGATTGATATACGCCCTTACGCAAAGTTGATTTCTTCTGTGACGTTATGGATGGGGCTGCTGTTTTTTTTGTTGGCGGTAGAGGGCTGGGTACGCGATTGGAATACCAGTGTTTTTGAAGTTTTGGTTCTACTTCTGTTCAGCTTGGCTTCTTTGTCGTTCGTGCGGCTAGTTAGGTTTGTGTTTATGAGACGATAGCTAGCGGAAGCGGGATGGACGACAAAATGGACCAATACAGTCAATTGTCAAAAGAATTTGATAGGGTTGGCTTAACAGATTTACTCGAGGGCATATCCATGGCGGGGGATAGGTTTTATGTTGTTGAGCACTTATTTGCATCGGGTAAAGTAAACCAAGAATATCGAGGACTAGTGAGGCTTCTGTATCTTGGAGAGTCTGTGGCGCAAGCTGAAATGAAGCCATTTATTGAGCTGATTAAACTATTAGTGGACGCTGGCATCGTTGTTTTAGAGGACGGGATTGTCCACTCAACGGGTCTGGTTTTAAATCGATATAGAGGTGTCTGGATTGTCGCGGATGCTCCACGGCCAAACCCTAAAAGATATTTCGGCCCAGATTCATTAGGACTTGCCAGGCGGCTGTCTCCTCAGCTCGGGAAGAAGGGGCTTGATTTGTGTGCGGGCTCTGGGATTCAGTCGCTGATCATGGCAGCGGGTGGCATGACGGTTACATCGGTGGAGATAAACGCCGAAACTTGTGCAACTTACATGCTTAATTCCAAGTTGAATGGGCTGGACGGTGCGATAAAAACGGTTCAAGGGAATTTGTATGAGAAGCTCGAACCTGATAGTAAATACGACTATATTGTTGCAAATCCTCCGCTGGTCCCCATTCCCAATGGACTTGAATATCCTTTTGTCGGAGATGGGGGATTTGATGGATGCCGAGTTAGCAACGAGATTATCGAAAAGCTCCCAGATTATTTAAGCGATGATGGTACCGCGTTGATGGTGGGAATGATGGCTTGTGCTGATAAGGACAGCCTGGATGCAGTCTCAATAGTGCAAGACATAATGAGCAGCGAGTTGTCGGGAACGATGTCTTTGCTGGGATATGACGAGGTCTATCCATGCTCTTCGTTTGTTGAGGGTGTTGCATGGAGTGCGTATTTGGCTAATCCAACAAGGTGGACATCAGTAGATGAGGCAATTGATGATGTTTACGAACTCTATCGAAATGACCACACTGCAGGCGTTTATTACTATGTGTTACGGCTGCGAAAGGACAGTTCTTTGGATAGAGGGTTGAATATAATTGACAACTCAAATAAAAGGCCCTGTTCAGAGGCGTGGTTGATATAATGACGCATTTCAAATGGCGGAGAGACGAGTGCGCGTTGTTCTGGCATGTGGTCAAAACAACGATGTCATGCCACGGTGCAAAGATGCTGATGGTCATGGTTCTGGTGAGCTATGCTCTGACATCGCTGTCACCGTATTTGAACGGACAGTTTGTTGATATGCTCGTTTACGGTCAGGACATGCATTCGATTTATATTTTAGCCTTTGCTATAGCATTATTGGGGATTATTTCGGCGGTCTTCTCTTACTTTGCAAAGATGCTCCAGACGTCAGTCCTGAACCTCTCGTATTTCAGTTTTTTAAAAGAAATCGTGTCAGACTTTCAACATTTGCCACTTACGGACATAGAGTCGACTTCCCCGTTGTACTCTGCTCAGAAAATAAACTCGGACACCTCTTCAATAACATCGTTTGTTGTCATAAACATGATCCCATTGTTCATGAATGCGATTACAATGATTGCGGTTTTTTTGCTAATCGCTTCTCTCGATTTATCGATATGCACCGTCGGCATAACGCTTCTTGGGGCGTATTGCATTATGGTGCTTATGCTTCAACCCTCACTGCTTGCCGCTTCATTTCAAAAGAAAGAGGAAGATGGGTTCCTGTTCAGCTCCATAGCATCACGTATCGCACGGACGTTCGAGATTAAGCTGCTAGCCGGTTATGACAGCAGCTTCGAACATGTAGAAAAACAGTTTGATGTTGCGTACTATCCTTCAGTTCTTGCACTCGCGAAAGTACAAAGTATAGTAAGTTCTAGCGATCGTATGGCGGCGGCAGGATTTCAAGCTGTTTTGTTGCTGGTTTCGGGAGCAAGAATAGCCACAGGAGCTATGACAATTGGGGAATTTACCATGATAAATTCTTATTATTCCCTATTGATGAGCTGTGGCAAATACTATATCGGCGTCTTTCAGTCTTTGCAGGAAACGAGGGCATCAATAGCTAGGCTGAATGAAATAAAGGCGCGAAAACGGGATTACCGAAATTGCCTTGCGGTTAATAATGTGGGCCGCATACAGGTCCTAGATTTAGACTTCAGTTTAATTCGCGACGAAGAGCTGGTTGATATAACTTGCGGGGTGAATCTTCAATTTGACGTGGGCAGAACGTATGTAATTACAGGCCCTAATGGTGTTGGAAAAAGCACACTATTAAAGCTGCTCCTGGGTTTTTACGAGCACGCAAATGACAATATCGAGTACGATTGCACAAAGTTGACCGCTATCAATCTTGACCGAGTTCGGTCGGAGTGTTTCTCTGCCATGCAGCAAACGGCTTTCGTCCCCGGTGACACAGTTGAAGACTATTTGCATGAATACGGCATCAGCTATGAGTTAATGGCGTCGTTTCTCAAGGAATGCGGTTTCGAACCAATTGATAAAATAAGATGGGAAAAATGTTCTAATCTATCTGGAGGAGAGCTGCAAAGGTTGCGCTTGGCTATGGCGTTATGCCGAAAAGCGGATTTTGTAATTCTCGATGAGCCGACCAATGATCTTGACGGATCGGCATGTGGCTGCCTGATAGAGTACATTAAACAAAATAAGCGAGGTCAGGCCTTTTTGATCGTTTCGCATGATTCTAGATTGCTCGATGTCGCCGATCATATTTTGGTAATGAGCGGTGAGGGGGCTATTGAATTAGCCAAATAATGGATTCCTGGTTGTGCTGGAATGATATTGGGACGTATATTTGGTTGCTTTTTAAGGCGGGCATAATAATCGGGTGATCAACTCTTTCTCGTTCCATATGAATTTAGCGCCTCCCGAATGAATGTAATGGGCGGCTCCGGAACCCCCGCTGTCCTGGCCTAGGGGAAACGGAATAGACGGACCGACCGTTCGACTTTGCCCGGGAAAAGATGTCGGGCGGGGGGCGGAGTATGGCCACCGGACTCATCGAACCGCATCTCCGCCATTCTTTCAACTGGGAAAACGGTGCCCCCGGGCTCTGGAAAGACTGCGGGGGGTGTTCCTATAGTTTTGTCAACTGGGAAATGCTGCCCGCGCGACTGAATCGCGGCATGCTGACGCCAGGCCATTCGGCCGGTGGTCATAAGCCAGCCCTGGACCAGGCTGCAGACAGAGCTCGCCAGATACAGGCAGAGCAAAAAGCCGAGCGTCTTGGCGATCCAGGCAAAGTCGACATCGCCGGTACCGTTGACCTTGGCGACCAGGCCTTCGAACAGCTTGGTCGTAACCTGGCCGAGCACCTTGGGTCCCACAATGTTAAAGATGACCGAGCACACGGCAAAGGCGACGGCGGCAAACACGGCAATCTTGTGCTGGCCGATATAGCCGAGCAGCTGCCTCATGGTGCCCTTAAAGTCCTTGGCCTTTTCGCCGCGACGCATGCCGCCTATGCGGCCCATGGGACCACGCTGGCGGGTGGGCTTGGGAATCTGAGTCTTGGTCTCGTCTGCCATTAGCGCTCGCCTCCTTCCATGACGGCTGCAATTTCTTCTTGGGTAAGCCCCAGCTCCTCGGCGGAAAGCTGCGACTGTGCGATCTCCAGGTACGCCGGGCAGCTGCGCAGCAGCTCCTCGTGCGTGCCGGTGCCCACTACGTGGCCGTCGTCGAGCACGATGATCTGGTCGGCGTGCATGATGGTCGCGATGCGCTGGGCCACGACCACGAGCGCGGCGTCGGTAACGTTTTTGGCCAGCTCCTCGCGTAGGCGCGCGTCGGTCTTGTAGTCGAGGGCACTAAACGAGTCATCGAACACCACGACCTCGGGCTTTTTGGCCAACGCGCGGGCGATGGCCAGACGCTGGCGCTGACCACCCGAAACATTGGAGCCGCCCTGGCTGATGGGGGAGTCGTAGCCGCCCTCGCGTTCGGCGATAAAGTCCTCGGCCTGGGCGACGCGTGCTGCCTGGCGCATATCCTCGTCACTCACCATGTCGCCGGCAAACTTGAGGTTGCTCTCGACGGTACCCGAGAATAGACGACCCTGCTGCGGAATATAACCGATGCGGCGGCGCAGCTCGGAAAGTGTCATGTCGCGCACATCGATGCCGTCGAGCGAAATGCTGCCGCCCGTGACGTCGTACAGGCGCGGAATCAGCTGCACGAGCGTGGACTTGCCCGAGCCCGTGGAGCCAATAATGCCGAGCATCTGACCGGCATGCGTGGTGAAGTTCACGCCGCTGATGACGTCGGCGCGGGCATCGGGATACTGGAAGCTCACGTCGCGGAAGGTGAGCTCGCCGCGCGGCGCGCTGGCCGCGGGCAGTTTGGGCGAGACGGGGTCGTTGATGCTGGTGGGGCAAGTGATGACCTCTTCCACGCGCTCGGCTGCGACCTCGGCACGGGGCAGGATAACCGAAACCATGGTGAGGATCATAAACGCCATGACGATCTGCATAGTGTAGGAGATAAACGCCATCATGTTGCCGACCTGCATCACGCCGTCCGAGACGCCCTGCGCGCCAAACCAGACGATAAGCACGGTGATGCAGTTCATGACGAGCATCATGAGCGGCATCATAAAGCTCATGGCGCGGTTGGTGTAGAGCTGCGTGGTCATCAGGTCGAGCGAAGCCTTGTCAAAACGCTCGAGCTCATGTTCCTCGCGGTTGAACGAGCGGATGGGCATAAGGCCGTCGAGCAGCTCGCGGGCGGTAAGGTTCACGCGGTCCACAAAGCTCTGCATCTTTTTGAACTTGCGCATGGTGAGGCCCATAAGCACGCCGACGACGGCCGAGACCGCGATGATGGCCACGGCGATGGTCCACTCCAGGCCGGTGTGGTTGGCCAGGACACGCATGACAGCGACGATGCCCATGACGGGGGCCATCAGGCACATGCGGATAAACAGGGTTGCGGCCATCTGGATCTGCTGAATGTCGTTGGTGCAGCGGGTGATGAGCGAGGCCTGGCTAAACTTGCCCACCTCGGCCGGCGAGAAGTGCATAACCTTGTTGAAGGTCTCGCGGCGCAGGTCGCGGGCGATGGAGCAGGCGGTGCGCGAAGCCACGGCGCCGGTCAGGATGGTGGCGACCAGCGACACCAGACACAGACCAAACATCGTGGTCGCCATGCGGCCCAGGTAGGCGTTCTGCACGTCGGCGGGGTCGATGCCCTGTGCCTTGTACTCGTCCTGTACATAGCTCACGGCGCGTTGGGTCACGATGGAGCCCGACATGGAGCCCATTTTGTCCGCCATATCGTTGGCGCCCTCGACGAGCTTGCCCTGGTCGATTAGGCCGCCTTCAACGCCTAGACGCAGGCTCTTCATGGTGATCTTGCCACCGTCGGCATCAATCTGTTTTTGCATGTTCTGCGCCGCAGCGGCCTTCTGCTGCATCTCGGCGAGTTGCTCGGGCGTCATCGCCGCCATCTGCTCGGGCGTGGGCATGGCCTGGGCGCCGCTGTTGTCTTTCTCACCGGACGTGCCCATCATGTCACCCATGGAGTTGGCGTCAATACCCTGGTTGAACGAAAGGACGACAGTCTCGGGCAGGCTCATGATGTCGGCAATCTTGCCGCCGTCGGCACGCTCCTCCTCGGTGCCCTTGTACGTTCGAATGCCGTTATTGTCCGCCTTGCTAAACACGGCCTCCACAGCCTTGGCGTCCTTGGCGCTCATGAAGAGTTCGAGGTCGTCGAGCGATTCGGCGCGAATGGTGTCGGGCACGGGCGAGGCGATGCCGCCTTGCTGCACGCCCACGTCGACGATGTCGCTCATATAGGTAGGCAGCGCCAGATCGGCGTTGCAGCTGATTACGATAAGTACGATAGCTGTGAACAGTGCCAGGACGTGCTTTTTAAAGAGCTTGAGAATCCTCACTCGGCATCTCTCCTTTCTTGATTGCGGTCGATAATTTCGTTGGCACGCCTTAGAAGACGCACCATCTCTTGGGTATCTGTTTCGCCGAGCTGCTCGAGGAAAGCCGCAGTGCGGTTCTCGAATTCCCGACGTTTGATTTCTAGATCCTGGAATCCCTTGTCGGTCACTATGACGTGTACGCGACGACGGTCAGTCTTTGAGTGCTCGCGCTCGACCCAGCCCTTGGCCTCGAGGGCGCGTAAGATATTGGCGATACGGGCGCTCGAGACCCAGGCACGATCAGCGAGTTCGCTCGGCGTGAGCGAACCGCCGGCGAGTATGAGGGCGCGCATGACGGCCATCTCGCCGCCGAGGGCTTTGTCCGCAAAGCGCGAAATGCGCTGATGCATGCTGCCGAACTCGGTAAGGAGCTGGCGCCCAAGTTCACGGAAATCGGTATCTTCCACCGAAAACCCCTAACACTAGAAACTATTTTCGGTGAAAGATGATACCCTTGCTCAACCATCCCATTCGGTGGATTTCTAGGCATGTCCCAAAAATCTACTTGGCCGCTAGGCAATATTAAGAGTGCATTAAGACTTAAAATCATTCAATTGCTGAAGCGTTTCAAAGAACTATTATGCCCGCGGTTAGGCGAGGGGTTGTCACCACCATGACGACTGGGACTCATATAATCGCCACGTGCGATGCTCCAACTTCCCGCAAGGAGACACCTTACATAAAGGGGGATGGAGTCATGGCATTTGACTTCACGGGCAAGACCGCGATTGTCACGGGCGGCACTCAGGGCATTGGCCTCGAGATCGCCAAGGGCATCGTCGCGGGCGGCGGACATGTCGCGCTCATCGCAAGGAACGCTGCTAAGGGCGAGGCCGCTGTGGCCGAGCTTGGCGAGGGCAACAAGTTCTATCAGCTCGATGTCGCCGATGCGCCCAAGGCGCGCGAGACCGTCGAGCAGATTTTTACGGACCTGCCGCAAACCAACATTCTGATCAACTGCGCTGGCGTTATCAGCACCAAAAAGTTTGACGAGATCGACGACACCGAGTGGCGTCGCACCATCGACATCAACCTCAACGGCACCTTTACCATGATGAACGCCGTGTACCCGCACTTTAAGGCGGCCCATGCCGGCGCTATCGTCAACGTAAGCTCTGTTGCTGGCAAGATCGGTGGCGGCCTGCTCGGCACCGCTGCCTACGCCAGCTCCAAGGCCGGTGTCAATGGCCTGACCAAGGCGGTCGCCAAGGAGGGCGGTAAGTTCGGCGTCCGCTGCAACGCTGTGTGCCCGTCGCTCACGTTGACCGATATGACCTCGATTCTCTCTGACGAGAACTCTCAGCGCATCATCAACGGTATTCCTCTGGGCCGCGCCGCCCAGGCCAGCGAGCCTGCGCAGATGGTGCTGTTCTTTGCTTCTGACCTCGCCAGCTTCGTAAACGGCGAGATCGGTGACTGCGACGGCGGCATCGTCCTGGACGGGTAATACCCCGCAGTGATCGTATGGCGGCGACCCTGGCGACTCGGGGTTGTCGCCTTCTTTCTGACATAGGCGCGTGCGGCTACGATTCGCATGCATCCAAAGGAGATATATATGAGTGAATCGACTGCGGTGGAGGCGCCGGCGGCAAAGGAGCCGTTCTTTAAGATGTCCTCCATCCCGGGTGCCAATATCTTGGTGCCGCTTTTGCTGGGCTGCCTGCTCAACACGCTATTCCCCGACCTGTTCAAAACGCTCGGCAGCTTTACGCTTGGCATGACCCAGCAGGGTGCAGGCCCGCTCGTGGGCGCTTTCCTGCTGATCGTCGGTACGACGATTTCGTTTAAGAGTGCTCCCGCCGCCGCTGCCCGCGGTGCCATCATCATCGCCGTCAAGCAGATCGTGGTCGTTGCCGTGTCGCTGCTCATTCTTTATGTGTTCAACGACAACCTGTTTGGCATCTCTGCCATGGTGATGCTGGCGGCTTGCACCGGCGCCAACAACGCTATGTACGCTGGACTGATGGGCACCATGGGTAACGAGGCCGAGCGTGGCGCCGTCGCGATCACCACGCTTGTTGTCGGCCCACCGGTCACGATGATCGTGCTCGGCGCTGCCGGCCAGGCTCCGATCGGTTGGTCGCTCGTGGGCGCCATCCTGCCGATCGTCGTCGGCATTATCCTGGGCAACCTCTTCCCCAGCTTTAAAAAGATGATGGCTCCGGCACTTTCCGCCATCATCGTGCTCGTCTTCTTTGCCATGGGCTCGACCATGACTTTTGGTCAGCTTATCAACGGTGGTCTTCCCGGCATCCTGCTCGGCGTGATCTGCTCGGTGATCTTTGCAATTCCCGTCATCGCGGTCGATAAGCTCACGGGCGGTACGGGTGTCGCAGGTGCGGCCATTTCGAGCTGCGCCGGAGCCAATGTGGCCACGCCTGCCGCCATGGCAAGCGTCAACGAGGCCATGTACGGTGGCGCCGTGCTCGCGACGGCTACGGCGCAGGTTGCAGCGTGCGCTATCGTGACGGCCATTTTGACCCCGCTCGTTACCAGCTGGTGCCACAAGCATTTTGAGGGCCAGCAGAGCAACGGCAAGGCAGCGACCGACAAGGCCGCCTCAGCCGCCTAATGCCAAGCGGCAATCAAAGCTAAAGAACTTGCTACGCCACAGGGCGGCCCCGGGGGAAATCCCGTGGCCGCCCTGCAGTTTCTGTAGGGTCTTTGGGACACTTTACCCTGCTAAAGCTGGCATAACAGCTAGAGCGAACGTCGTACAAAGGCAAGGAAAAATAACATACAAATCGGTGAACGGTAGTTGTTCGCGCTCGCGTTTCCTGCGGATTTGTAAAAAACGCCCTTATGATATAAAAAAAGAAACATATAACAGCCCAGATGGAGAGGGTCGCTATGTTATCCTTCTCAGACGGGTGAAATCTTGGGTTTTGGGTTGTAGTTCCAAGGTGGACAAACGTTTTCTCTGCACCAGCGTGTGGTGAAGAACGGAAGAAGCCGGTAGTGCAAGCCGAACATTCAAGAATTCAATAAGCAGCGGTGTGAGAGAGCGCCGCATTACACGTAACTAGGAGCGTGGTTACACAATGCAGGAGGCATGGGAAGGCTTCAAGGAAGGCATCTGGACGGGAGAAGTTGACGTCCGAGACTTCATCCAGAAGAACTACACCCCCTACGAGGGCGACGAGTCGTTCCTCGTCGGTCCGACCGAGCGTACCAAGGAGCTGTGGGGCGAGGTTCTCGACCTGCTGCTTAAGGAGCGCGAGCAGGGCGGTGTCCTCGATATGGACACCAAGATCGTCACAGGTATCGTGAGCCACCCCGCTGGCTACATCGATAACGCCCATCGCGACAAGGAGACTATCGTCGGCCTTCAGACTGACAAGCCGCTCAAGCGCGCGCTGCACGTCAACGGTGGTATCCGCATCGCTTGTCAGGCTGCCAGCCAGCACGGCTATAAGGTCGACGAGAACGTTGTCGAGCGCTACACCTTCGAGCGTAAGACCCACAACGCTGGCGTCTTCGATGTCTACACCCCCGAGATGCGCGCCTGCCGTTCGGCCCACATCATCACCGGTCTGCCCGATGGCTATGGCCGCGGCCGCATCATCGGCGACTACCGTCGTGTTGCCCTGTACGGCGTCGACTACCTGATCAAGGACAAGGAGGCCCAGAAGGCTTCCACCCCGACGGTCATGACCGCCGACAACATCCGCGATCGTGAAGAGCTGCAGGAGCAGATCCGCGCCCTCGGCGAGCTCAAGATGATGGCCGAGACCTATGGTTTCGACATTTCCAACCCTGCTACCAACACGCAGGAGGCCATCCAGTGGATGTACTTCGCCTACCTTGCTGCCGTCAAGGAGCAGAACGGCGCTGCCATGTCCATCGGCCGTACCTCTACGTTCATCGACATCTACGCTGAGCGCGACCTTGCCAACGGTACCTTCACCGAGGAGCAGATCCAGGAGTTCGTGGATCACTTCATCATGAAGCTTCGCATGGTCAAGTTTGCCCGTACCCCCGAGTACCAGGCCCTGTTCACCGGCGATCCGCAGTGGGTCACCGAGTCCATCGGCGGCATGGGTGTTGACGGCCGTACGCTCGTTACCAAGATGAGCTACCGCTACCTGCACACGCTCGAGAACATGGGCACCAGCCCCGAGCCCAACATGACCGTTCTGTGGTCGACCCGTCTGCCCGAGAACTTCAAGAAGTTCTGCGCCAAGACTTCTGTCGCCAGCTCCTCGATCCAGTACGAGAACGATGACCTCATGCGCGTTTACCACGGCGACGACTACGGCATCGCCTGCTGCGTGTCCTCCATGCGCATCGGCAAGGAGATGCAGTTCTTCGGCGCCCGCGCCAACCTGGCCAAGTGCCTGCTCTACGCACTCAACGGCGGTGTTGACGAGGTCTCCAAGAAGCAGGTCGGCCCCAAGTATCGCGCCGTCGAGGGCGATACGCTCGATTACGACGACGTTGTGGCCAAGTACAACGACATGATGAAGTGGCTCGCTGGCGTGTACGTCAACTCGCTGAACATCATTCACTACATGCACGACAAGTACTGCTACGAGCGCATCCAGATGGCTCTGCACGACAAGCACGTGCACCGCTGGTTCGCTACGGGCATCGCTGGCCTTTCCGTCGTGGCTGACTCCCTGTCCGCTATCAAGTACGCCAAGGTCCACCCCGTCCGTGACGAGAACGGTATCATCGTCGACTTCGAGACCGAGGGCGAGTTCCCCAAGTACGGTAACGACGACGACCGCGTCGACCAGATCGCTCACGACGTTGTGCACCAGTTCATGGAGTACATCCGCATGAACGACACCTACCGCAACTCCGTGCCCACGACCTCGGTTCTGACCATTACCTCCAACGTCGTGTACGGTAAGAAGACCGGTTCCACGCCCGACGGCCGCAAGGCTGGCCAGCCGTTCGCCCCGGGTGCTAACCCCATGCACAAGCGCGATAGCCACGGCGCCATCGCTTCGCTGTCTTCGGTTTCCAAGCTCCCGTTCCGCGATGCTCAGGACGGCATTTCCAACACCTTCTCCATCATCCCGAGTGCGCTCGGCAAGGAGGACCAGGTGTTCTTTGGCGATATCG
Source organism: uncultured Collinsella sp. (assembly GCA_900545505.1). Classification (GTDB taxonomy): domain Bacteria; phylum Actinomycetota; class Coriobacteriia; order Coriobacteriales; family Coriobacteriaceae; genus Collinsella. The sequence goes on along the minus strand of UQZC01000002.1, from coordinate 9,898 downwards.
ACCTTGATCAGCTGGGCGAGTAACTATTGTTAGTGCTATACTAACAATAACGATTACTGATTAGCGCGCCGGTTTCGGCCGGCGCCTATTAATCGAAGGAGACACATTATGAAGGTTTCTGAAGTTTCCGAGACTCAGGCCGATAACCTGGTCCACATGCTCGACGCTTATGCTGAGAAGGGTGGCCACCACCTGAACATCAACGTCTTCAACCGTGAGACGCTGCTCGACGCTCAGGCTCACCCCGAGAAGTACCCGCAGCTGACCATCCGCGTTTCCGGCTATGCCGTGAACTTCCACACGCTCACCAAGGAGCAGCAGGACGAGGTCATTGCGCGCACCTTCCACGACAAGTTCTAAAGGGACTCAACTCCCACCGGAGACCCGGTAAGGCCTACGCACTTTGCCTCTCAAACGTCCTCGCCGCTTCGCGGCTGCGGAATGTTTGCGAGACAAAGTGCTCCCGGCCTTGCCGGGTCTCCTGCGTTGTCGTCCTTTAGGGAACCACGCTAAATTAAATTGGTGTCCTCGGACATGCAAAGAGGCTCCCTGCGCACTTCGTGCGGCGAGCCTCTTTGCGTCCTGCGGAATGTTTTGGGAGGTAGCCCAAACAGCCCCGGCTGGGGTCCTGTGTAGTCACCCTTTAGGCGGAACTCTCCTAATTATTTGGATGAGTCGTTTACTTACTTGTACTGTTACCGTCTTCCCGCTCTTGTTGGGGTATGCTTTGTTCGTATGTAAACGTATGACATGTTGATGGGGGAGGGTGCTATGGCTCGCGAGGGCGCTCGTTCTAAGGATTCGGCTAAGCCTGGCATCAAGGAAGTTGCAGCGGTGGCGGGGGTTTCGCCTACTACGGTATCTCGCGTGCTTAATAATCGCGGCTATATTAGCCAAGAGACCCGCGATAAGGTCCATGCCGCGATGAAGCGCATCAACTATACGCCCAACGATATCGCCCGTGCCATGCTCAACGGCCGCCTGAATCTAATAGGTATGATCGTCCCCTATGTCAGCAGCCCGTTTCATGCCCAAGCGGTCCAAGCCGTTGAGCGTACCCTGGCCGAAAACGGTTTTAAGATGTTGCTGTGCAATAGCGCCAATCGACCTGATCTTGAGCGTTCTTATATCGATATGCTTCGGCGCAATATGGTTGATGGCGTCATCGTCAACTCGCTTAATATCGGTGCCGAGCCGTATGCCGAGATGGGCTTGAGTCTGGTTGGTATCGACTGCGACCTTGGCGAGACCTCTGTTCAGATTGCGAGCGACAGCTATGGCATCGGCGAACTTGCCACGCGTCGCCTGATCGATGACGGGTGTTCGCGCATCTTGTGCCTGCGCAACAATAGCCGCCCTGCCAATAAGCGTACCGATGCCTACCACGATGTTGTGGAGCAGGCCGGTTTGCCCGCGCTTGTCCGTGAGGTCGAGTTCGTTAAGTCCGACGACGAAAAGAGTGCGGTCGTTGCGAAGATCCTCGATGAGAACCCCGATATTGACGGCATCTTTGCGGGAGACGACACGATGGCGGCCATCTGCCTCAACGTGATGAAGCGGCGCGGCTTGAGCGCTCCGGACGATATTAAGGTCGTGGGCGCGGATGGCGCCCGCCGCACTATGACGTTTATGCCTGACTTAACAACCGTTCGTCAAGATATCGATCGCATCGGAGAGCTCGCGGCCCAATCTATTATCGCTCTTGTTAACGGTGAAAAGCCCGAATCGAATACCAAGCTCCCCGTTGAACTCATTGAGGGCAAAACCGCGTAGTTCATCCCGTGCCAAAAGAATTCCTCAAACGCCTCTGATGACCGTTCGCCGCCATATGTCAACCGTTTGCCGACGACTGGAACTGCGAAAAGACGTATTAGTGTGAAAACGTTTGACATATGAAAACGATTGACATATCTTGCAGTTGTACCGAGTTAGTATCTTGTGGGAAAGGAAGTCTCGGATGCACAAGGTGTATTACCAGCCTGAGGGAATTTGGGTAGGCGACATCATGCCGTACGGCGAGGACGGCACGTTCTATCTCTATCACCAGCGTGACACGCGAAACCCCGGTCCTTTCGGAGAGCCGTTTGGTTGGGCACTCGCGACGACCAAGGATTTCGTCAACTACAAGGACTTTGGCGAGAGCCTTGAGCGTGGCGGCGACGAGGAAGTCGACCAGTATGTTTATGCCGGCACGGTGTTTAAGGTGGGCGACAAGTACCATGCGCTCTACACTGGTTGCAATCGCGATAAGGTCCGCGCACGCTTGATGAAGCAGGTTCTTCTTCACGCAACGAGTGACGACGCCGTCAAGTGGGAGAAGAACATCGCCGAGACGCTGCTTCCGCCCCAGGAAGGTTACGATGACCGCAACTGGCGCGATCCCTTTGTGCTTTGGGATGAGGAGAACGAAGAGTACATGCTCATCCTCGGCACGCGCGTGGGCGAGGACAAGCGTCTGATGACCGGGCGTCTGGTCAAGTTCACCTCCAAGGACCTGGATACCTGGGAGTTCCAGGGCGACTGGTGGAATCCGGGCCTTTACACCATGTTCGAGATGCCTGATCTCTTTAAGATGGGCGACTGGTGGTATCTGGTGTTCTCCGAGTACAGTGATGGCAACAAGACCCGTTACCGCATGTCTCGCTCCATCAACGGTCCTTGGATCACTCCTGCTGACGATTCATTCGATGGCCGCGCGTACTATGCCGCGCGTACCGCATTTGATGGCGAGCGCCGCGTTCTCTTTGGTTGGGTTCCTACGCGTGACGAGGGTGGCGATCCCAGCTCTTACCTGTGGGGTGGCACCTTTATGCCTCTCGAGATCGTTCAGCGTGCCGACGGAACGCTCGGCACCAAGCTCCCTGACAGCATGCTTGGCGCCTTTGGCGAGGCTAAGGCAGTCGAGGCCTTTGAGCTTTCCTGCGAGTCGGGCAAGGTCGAGCAGGTGCTCGCCGCGGATGCCGGTTCCACCTATATGCTCGATGCCGACATCGAGCTCGCCGGTGACGCTGCCGGCTTCTCGGTGAAGCTTGCCGAGGACGCCGAGTCCGGTCTTGCCTATGAGTTCCGCGCCAACCTGCGTGAGGGCAAGCTCGAGTTTACGGCGGCCCCCCAGTATCCGTGGTTCCAGGTCAACAACATGGGCCTCGAGCGTCCGTTGTTCTTTAAGGGCGAGGGCACTCATCATGTGCGCCTGGTCGTTGACGACGATATCGCGACCATCTTTGTCGATGATGTTGCGCTTAACGCGCGCTTCTGCAATAAGCAGGGCCAGGGTGTGGCACTGACGGTCACCGACGGTACGCTCAAGTGCGCAAATGCAACGATCGCGTCTCTGTAATGGCATCAAAACGTTTTATGATTTCGTAAGGGAATGGAGAGGAACATGGACTACAAAGTAGTGTCTCAGCAAGTCGTCGATAACGTCGGCGGTCTGGAGAACATCGAGGGCGCCACGCATTGCGTTACGCGTCTGCGTCTGGTGCTCAAGGATACGAGCAAGTACAACAAGGCCGAGCTCGAGAACATCGATGGCGTCAAGGGCGTGCTCTACAACAGCGGCCAGCTCATGATCATCTTCGGTACCGGTACCGTCAACAAGGTCTACGATGAGTTTATGGCTCTGACGGGCGTTAAGGAGATCAGCGCTTCCGAGGTCAAGGGCGCCGAGGCGGACAAGAAGGGCAAGTTCTTCTCGGTCCTCAAGGTATTCTCGGATATCTTTATCCCCATCATTCCCGCTTTCGTCGGCGCTGCTATCATCATCGGCCTTAAGTCGCTGATCGTTGCCAACGGCCTCTTTGGCATGGAGGGCAGCCTTGCCGACCACAGCGAGTTCCTCAAGAACCTCGCAAGCTTCTTTGCCATTATCGCCACCACGTTTGACTACCTGCCTGTCCTGGTTATGTACAGCGCGGTGAAGCGTTTTGGCGGTAACCCGATTCTGGGCATCCTCGTCGGTATCGTCATGGTTCACCCGAGCCTTATGAACCGCAACACGTTCGTTATGGACCCGACGGGTGCTGAGTACTGGAACTTTGGTCCGCTCTCCATTCCCATGGTTGCTTTCCAGGGCGGCGTGTTCCCTGCAATCCTGACTGCCTGGTTTATGGCCAAGGTCGAAAAGATTGCCCAGAAGTACATCCCCGAGGTCGTTTCGTTCGTCTTTGTCCCGACCGTTACCCTGATTCTTGCTAACGTCGCCCTGTTCACCGTGTTCGGCCCGCTCGGCAACCTGATCGGCAACGTCCTCGCCGGTGTAATCGATATCCTGTACAACAGGATGGGCGTCTTCGGTGCCTTTGTCTTTGCCGCATTCCTGCAGCCGCTCGTCGTTACCGGTACGCATCAGTTCATCCAGGGTATCGAGGCAAACCTCGTCGCCACGACTGGCTTCAACTACATCCAGGCCATCTGGTCGGTTTCCATCATCGCCCAGGGCGGCGGCGCCATCGGCATGTACCTCATTCACAAGAAGCATTCCAAAGAGCGCAACATCTGCATGTCGTCCTTTATCCCGACGCTGGTCGGTATCTCCGAGCCCGCAATCTTTGCTGCAAACATGCGCTACTCGATCATCCCGTTCATCTGCGCTTGCATCGGTGCAGGCTGCGGCGGTGCCTTCGTGAAGCTCTTTGAGGTGCGCGCCATCGGTCAGGGTCTGACCGGCGTGCTTGGCCTGCTCATCGTCACGCCCGAGACGCTCGTGTGGTATGTGGCTGGCAATCTCATCGCCTTTATCGTGCCGATCGTCTTGATCTTTGCCTACAACAAGGCAAAGGGCGTGCCGACCACTGATGAAGAGGGCGCTGGTGCTGGCTTCGACGTTAGCTTCTAGTTGAGCCGTTCAGCGTAATCTGAGGAAAAGTCCATTTGGGGAAGGGCGTTCGACTCGTGTGAGTCGAGCGTCCTTCCCCATAGACGAGAAAGTCAACGGCGATGTTTAATCAAAAAAATAAGGTGACACGCGCGGACTATGAGCAGTGGCGTGCCGGACAGGATGAGACGGCGGGTCGCATCGCGTCCGACCCCGATAGGCTCCTGTTCCATGTGGAACCTGAGCTTGGCTGGCTCAACGACCCCAACGGTTTGGTGCAGATCGGTGATACGTATCACATCTATCACCAATACGATCCATTCGATGCTGCGCATGGCGGTCCAGTGCTTTGGAATCATCTGACAACAAAGGATTTTGTGACGTACGAGAATCGCGGCCCTGTGCTGTTCCCCGATTCCGATTTGGATTCGAGCGGAGCGTATTCTGGTTCTGCCTTTGTACACGACGGCAAGATTCACTACTTCTATACCGGCAACGTCAAGCATTTTGACCGCGATGATTACGACTACGTGTTGACGGGCCGTAAGCAAAACCAAATTCATATGGTTGCCGAGAACCCCGACGAATTGGGCGAGAAGCGCATGGCTGTTGGGCCGGTCGATTACCCCGACGATATCGGTACGCACGTGCGTGACCCCAAAATCCTTGAACACGATGGTATCTACTACATGGTTCTGGGCGCTCGTACGAAAGACGACCGCGGCTGCGTGCTTGTCTATACTTCGCGCGATCTAGAGGATTGGAGCTATGCGACGCGCATTGAGCTGGGCGAGAAGTTTGGTTTTATGTGGGAGTGCCCTGATCTATTTGAGCTTGATGGCGAGCTAATTCTCGTTTGCTGTCCGCAGGGCGTGCCCGCCGATGGTTGGCGTTACCGCAATCCGCACCAGTGCGTGTGGTTCTCCATCGAGGCCGATTGGGAGGCGCCGAGCTTTAAGATCACCGGGCAGGGCATGCCCCCGATGGTCGATGCCGGCTTTGATTTCTACGCACCGCAGTCCTTTGAGGATGCTGCGGGTCGGCGTTTGATGATCGGGTGGTCTGGTTGCCCCGATGCGACGGCAGAAAACCCGACGGTGGCACGCGGGTGGCAGTGCGCGTTGACGGTGCCGCGAGAGCTGAGCATGCGCGATGGTAAGCTCTGTCAGCAGCCGGCGCACGAGATTGAGAAGGTGCGCGGCGACTGCGTTCGCGCGACAGGCGGTGAAACCGTTGAGGAGCCGGGCCGCCTGTTTGATCTTGTGGTTTCCTGTGAGGGCGCCAAGATGGTCGAGCTCGAAATCCGCAAGGGTGTCTTTGTGCGTTATACGGACGGGATGCTTACCCTCGATATGGGTGACGAAGGCTATGGGCGCGACCAGAGGTCGATTGAGCTCGGCGAGCTTCGCGACCTGCGCGTGCTTTCGGACACTACGATGGTCGAGATTTTTGCAAATGGCGGCGAGGCGGCACTTGCGAGCCGTACCTATTCGCCGGCGGTTCCGGCGATGGAGCTGCACGCCGAGGGTGCGGCATCGATGAATTTCTACCGCCTCGTGCATTAACCGTGCGTGGAGCACGATTGGATTTGCTGGACGGAATGTGTCGCAGTTGTCGCGGCCAACTACCGCTTACCGCATATAGCGACCGTTTGCGGAATAAGTAACCCTCCTTAATAAACCGTATGGAATCCTAGATAAGCACGGAGTTTTCCAGGGAGACGCTGTCCTTTGTTGTGTGCAAGGGGCGGCGTCTCTTTGGCGCTTGGACGCCGTTGTGCAACAGTGCGGCGGCGCGTGCCATGTATTGAAAAGCCAACGTCGAGATGGGTCGTGATAATAATGGGCAAGTATGTAATCGTGGTCGAGTCTGGGTCGGATGTGACGCCGGAGCTCTGCGAGCGCTACGGCATCGTGCGCGTGCCTATGCATGTCACGATTGGCGACGAGACCGTCGAGGACGGTTCAATCGATCCGCTCGAGATTTACTCGCGCTGCAACGAGTTTGGCGTAATGCCCAGGACCAGCGGCTGCGCGCCTGCGGATTTTGCTCACGTGTACGACCGTATCCATGCCGAGCAGCCCGATGCGACCATTCTGCATCTTGCGTACTCCGAGGCTACGACCTGCTCGCATCAATCATCGAAGATCGCCGCCAAGGGGCGCGACTACGTCTACTCCATGGACACGCGCTTTGTCTCGGTGGGCCAGTCGCTTGTTGTCGTCGAGACTGCCAAATACATCGAGGCTCACCCCGATGCCACCGTCGACGAGATCTTCGCCTTCACGAATTCCGTCATGGACCGTGTGCTGCTGGGCTTTGTTCCTACCGACCTAGCCTTCCTTAAGGCAGGCGGTCGTCTGTCCAACGTGGCGTTCCTTGGCGCCCATCTGCTCAAGATTAAGCCCTGCATTGAGGTGACGGGCGGCAAGTTCGTGGCGACCAAGAAGTTCCGCGGCTCTATGCTCAAGTGCGCCCGCGCCTTTATTGACCACATGGTTGCGAAGGGCGAGATTGACTACTCGCACATTGGCTTGGCGTATTCGGTGGGCCTTTCCCAGGAGCTGCGCGATGACATGGAAGTCTATACGCACGACCTGGGCTTTAAGGACGTTACCTGGACTCAGGTTGGCGGCGTCATCTCGAGCCATTGCGGTCCGACCGCCTTCGGTGCGGTGCTCACGCTCAAGGCGTAAAGGCCGCAGGCGAGCGCTCTTCAGCCTGACGTCTCGACGTAGCTCCCAGCCATGGTGATGGGGGATAGATTAAAACGTGCCATTCTGGCCCGAGACGTTTAAACGCAAACGCATGGGCTAGAATGGCTCTGGCATTTTAATTGGTTGCATCTAAGGAGAGGCAAGGTAGCGCGAATGGCAGAAATGACGCTTGAGGGTGTGGACGCTCGTCCCGAGGACTCTGCGTTTGCCCTGGGCCGCGTGCATTCAATCGAGACGATGGGAACGGTCGACGGACCTGGCATCCGCTTTGTGGTGTTTGTTCAGGGCTGTCCCATGCGCTGCGCGTATTGCCACAATCCCGATACCTGGTCGGTCAACGGCGGCACCATGGTGACCGTCGAGCATCTGATGGACGAGTTCCAGAGCAACCATGAGTTTTACCGCAGCGGTGGTATTACGGTATCCGGCGGCGAGCCGCTCCTGCAGCCCGCGTTTTTGGCCGACCTGTTCCGCGCAATGCACAACAACCCCGACGGCCGCGTGCATACCTGCCTGGATAGCTGTGGCTACGCCTTCGACCCCCAGCATCCCGAGAAGTTCGATGCCCTACTCAACGAGACCGATATGGTGCTGCTCGACATTAAACACGCCGATCCCATCGAGCATAAAAAGCTGACCGGTTGCGATCCCGCACGCATTCTGGCGTTTGGTGATGAGCTCGCGCGTCGCAAGATTAAGGTCGTTATCCGCCACGTGGTGGTGCCGGGCATTACCGACACGGTGGAGGAGTGCGAGAAGCTCGGTCGCCTCATCGCTCCATGGCACAACGTGGTGGGCCTGGAGATGCTGCCGTATCACACGATGGGCGTCGTCAAGTATGAGCAGCTGGGGATTCCCTATAAGCTTGAGGGCGTTCCGCAGATGGATACCGCGTGCATGCCCGAGCTGCGCAACGCCGTTATGGCCGGCATGAGAAAGCGCCGTGCGGAGCTCAGGTCGGCCATCGGCTAACAAGCTATTTTTGCCCCTTTATGATACCTGAGCTGTACTGGCCTAACGGCTTGGTGCTGACACGGTTGAGCCAAAATGCTGGTACCATACCGTGGATAAGCAATTTGCACGGATTTGGGGGATGGCATGGCAACCATCGCGATCATAGGCGCACTCGAAAAAGAGGTTGCGCAGATTAAGGAAGAGCTGAGTGGCGCGCATGAGTCGCGGGAGGCGGGCTTGACCGTTGTGAACGGTGGGCTTTCGGGTCTGACGGTAGTCGCCACGACGGCAGGCATGGGGACCGTGAACGCCGCTGCCGCAACGCAGCATCTCATCAGCAAATACGCCCCGCAGGCCGTTGTGTTTTCGGGTATTGCGGGCGGCCTAAACCCTAAACTCCATATTAACGATGTGGTTATAGGCAAGTGCCTGCGCTATCTGGATACCGATACGGCACTCATCGCCGAGTCCGCGCCGGGGCTCGAGGAGTTTGCCTCGACGCCGGCGTTGGTTGATGTTGCCGCCGCCGTGCTTGCCGAGCATGGATTTGTGGATACCTCGGCGGATGAGAATTCTGCGGAGAAGGACCCCAAGCAGTTCCTGTGTGGCACTATCGCCACGGGTGACCGCTTTGTTACGGGTGACGCCATGCGTAACGCTGCGATTGAGGCCACGCATGCCGATTGCGTCGAGATGGAGGGCGCGGCAATTGCGCACATCGCGGCCAAGAATGGTGTCGATTGCCTGGTGCTGCGCGCTATCAGCGATAATTGCGACGAGGCATATGACGCGTTTTGCGAGCGCGAGTTCGATCTGGATGAGTACGCTCGCACCGCGAGCGGCATCACGCTTGACATCGTTCGTAGTATTGCCGCCGCGCAATAGCACGCCCGTTTTGTAAAAACCTACGACCAAGGAGTGTCCATGGCCGATTCAATTAACTACCAGCTTGCCAAGTTCGTCGCCAGCTACGGCAAGGTTTCGCAGATTCCCGAGTCCACCTGTCCCGAGGTGAGCTTTGTGGGCCGCTCCAATGTGGGCAAGTCCTCCATCATGAACAAGCTCTTTGGCCGCAAGAACTTGGTCAAGGTTTCGAGTACGCCGGGCAAGACGAGTAACATCAACTTCTTTGAGGCCGATGACGTGCACTTTGTCGACCTGCCGGGTTACGGTTTCGCCCGTCGTTCTAAGGCCGAGCGCGACCGTTGGGCCGAGCTTATCGGCGACTTTTTCGACTCCGAGCGCAGCTTTAACTTGGTCGTCTCGCTGGTGGACATTCGTCACGACCCGAGCAAGCTCGACCATGACATGATTGACTACCTGCAGGGCAACGAGTTCAACTTTATCGTCTGCCTCACCAAGGCCGACAAGCTCAGCCGCACCCAACAGGCCCGCCAGGCAGCAGCCCTCA
>UQZC01000001.1 GCA_900545505.1 uncultured Collinsella sp. | reverse complement strand
TGCGGCGGATTTCGCGCCGGTACCGGATGCCGCGCCGGCGTGGGCGGCGATCGGCGACATCACGGCGGGGTGCTGCGTGGTCCCGTCACCGGTCTGGGCAAATGCCGTGAACGGTGAGATGAGGCTCGATCCGGTCATGGCGGCCATGGTCGCCGCGGTGACGGTCAGACGCGCGATCCCCTTCGGAGTGTGAATCTTTTTGTTTGGCAGTGCGGCGAAGTGATCGCCACCGGCAGCGAAGTGCTTTCCCTGGGTCATTGTGCTGTTCCATTCCTTTTCCGTGCCCTATCCGACTGGGCATCAGAGCGCTTTCCAATAGAGATAATTATGCGCCTTAACTGGGATTGTTGTATATAGTCCATTGGCTTTTATACAACAATCCATGACTCTTTTTGTCATGGATACGACGCTTCAGAAATCATTCGGCATGAGATGCAAAGAGCTCCGCGCTGGACTCGGGTGCAGTCAGGAGCAGTTCGCCAATTTGATTGAAATGGATCGTTCCTACTACGCGAGCATTGAAGTCGGTCGGCGTAATGTCAGCCTCTCAAATCTCAAGAAGATTGCCGACGGATTTCAAATCAGCATTGCTGAACTCATGAGAGGCGTCAGCTAAATTTATCCGTCTCATAGTTCACAGTGGGTTTCGTTGATTAGTGCCTTAAGAAAATGGAAATCGTCCCAACGAGCTATCGTCAATCGTCCCAATAAATTACCGTCAATCGTCCCAATAAGTAATCGTTATTTGTCCCAACGACGCAGATAGACGCTATAATTTCAAATGAATGATTGGAGGGAAAGCCGATGGATAGGTATATAGGACGTTGTGTTGACTGCTTGGTCGAGCGCGACCTTGGCATTTTTGGTGCAGTGCTCATTCAGGGGCCGAAATGGTGTGGAAAGACAACGACAGCTCAGAGATTTGCCGAGTCATCGTTATCTCTCTCCGACCCATCTGGCGGTTTTGCGGCCCTCCAGCTCGCTCGTCTCGATCCGGCCCAAGCAATTGTCGGACCGACCCCGAGGCTTGTCGACGAATGGCAGGAAGAACCGAAGCTATGGGATGCCGTGCGATTCGAATGCGATGTCAGGGGAGGGGAGCCAGGACAGTTCATTCTCACCGGATCTGCGACGCCGCGAGCCGAGAACCAGCCGATGCACAGCGGTGTGGGTCGAATCGCCCGTTTGCGGATGGATACCATGACGCTTTTCGAGCTCGGTATTTCGTCGGGAGCGGTCTCGCTTGGTGCGCTGCTCGATGGCGATTCCGTTGCGGCGTCACTCGGATCCATCGCCGGTATCGCCGGTATCGCGGATTTGCTCTGCCGCGGCGGTTGGCCCCAAGCGGTCGGTAAGACAACTGCCGACGCAATGCGGATAGCCGCCGCCTATATTGACGGTGTTTGCGAGTCTGACGTTTCGAGGGCGGATGGAGTGAAACGCGACCCGGTTAAGGTAAGGGCCTTGCTCTCGTCGCTTGCACGCAATGAATCGACTCTTGCCGGCATGAGGTCCATCGAAAGGGATTTGGGCGTTGACGTATCAAAGAATACGATTACCGGCTACATGGACGCGCTGCGCCGTATCAATATCGTCGACGATGTCCCCGCGTGGCATCCGGCTCTCAGGTCGCCGGTGAAGTTGCGGCAGGGCGCGAAGCGGCACCTTGCGGACTCATCGCTCGCCGTCGCCCTCATCGGTGCGGACCCGGAGTCGTTGTCATCCGATCCGAAGACCCTTGGCTTGCTCTTCGAATCCCTTGTGCTGCACGATCTCAAGGTTTACGCGGCGGCCAGCGATGCGACCGTATCTCACTACCACGACGCTGACGACCTAGAGGTCGACGCGATTGTCCATCGCCGTGACGGCTCGTGGGTTGCCGTTGAGGTTAAGCTCGGGAGCCCCCAAGTCCCAGAGGCAGTGGAAAATCTGCTTCGACTTGAGCGAAAGCTGGTCGATCGCGGGGAGAGGCCGCCTGCGGCGAAACTCATCGTCATCGGGTTTGGTATGCCGGCTCACGTAACTAGCGAAGGCATCGTTGTTGCTCCGGTCGATACGCTCGGAATCTAAAGCTATTTGCATTTCCAGAAATCCTCTAGAAGGTGCCTGGAGGATTTCTGGAAACAACCGGTATTTTGATCTGGGCTACGAAAGGTTGCGGGTCCAAATTCCGTGCTGCGTGGAGCCGGTGATTTTGTTCAGGAACTCGCGCTGCCCCTCGGTTGCGAGAATGTAGGTTGAACAACCGCTGAGCATCTGGTTGACGTCTGAGATCTTGGACGTTTCCCAGCCCGAGATGCTGACAGCCTTAAGCGCTAAGCAGTTGAGGAACATATAGGACGTGTTCTCGACGTTTGAGGTGTCAAGACGGTCAAGATCAAAAAGCTCCGTGACGCTTGAACATCCCCTGAACATGCCCTCCAGGGTCGTGCAATCCGATGTATCGAGTTTCAATAGGTCGAACGACTTGCATTGGGTCAGTCCGTCGAACAGGTATCTACCGCTCTCCGGAGCCCAGGTATCCAGGACAACAACCTCGCGAATTCGATTCCTGTAGGGATACCACGGTTGCTTTCCGCATTCGTCCGTGTGTGTACGGATGAATGTGGGATTCGATACCCCGGCGGCCTGATCGGCAGGCCGCCGGGAACTCTCACTCCTCGATAAAAGCCGGCACTCGGTTAGTCCTGCGCATCTTGAAATCGCCAGTCTCGTGGGAGACGTAGAGAATGCCGTCCATACCGTCTCGCGATGCATATGAAAGGTGAACAGAACCGCAATCCGCTCCATCATTGTCGAGAAGATCGAACGAATTCGGGTCGCTCGTTGCGGCCAAACGACCACTCAGACAAGAGCCATCGTCATTACAGATTTGCCATTCCATGTCTTCGCCTGCAAGAATCGCCATAGACGGCCTGGTCGCGCCATCGCTGGCATATATCCCGTCTATGCCAAACCCATTTTCAGCGCCATCGATGAACGACTGCTCGGACCTATACCTCGCAAATGATGCACATAGCACCATTGCAAGACAAAGTACAAAGCCAACAATAACGATCTTTACGTAGCTCTTGGCTGTCATGCCATCCCTCTTTTCGCTTGCCTAAAGAAATGCGGAAGAAGCTGTTCGTCGCGGCTTGTTTGTACGCCTTTCTGCCCCGGTTCGGTTGCTTAGGTTACTTGAGAGATCCTATATATGATGATTGCCCATATGCGTAATATGAATTTCGAACATGTCGAAATCAATCAATGGTTGCGGGAGTTTCCGACCTCAGCGAAATGCCGCCCTATACCCACAGAATCAGACGGGTTTGACATGTGCTAATGGACGCTAATGGCACTTGGTCGGCAACGGTCTTAGCCCATCGGCCCCAACAGTGTCTCCTTCTGTCGCGCCGCGGGCCAGGAGCACGGCGGTGGCGCCGTGCCGCGGCAGCTGGACGACCGCGTCGTCGACCGTGGCGATTACACTCGCGACGGCACGCCTCGCTAGTTTGCCTCGCCCTATTGGCCCCAGCGCGTTGCAGTTCAATCAGCTGTTACAATTACCCACCCACAAAAAGCCCATCTAGCAGGTGCTTTGCTGTTATAGAGTCCTGGAAAGAAAGGGCCGAACCGAAGTGTCTGGCCGAACGCCAATTGTCTGGGAACTGCTTCGGATTCGACCCTCTTTTACTTTTGCCCACTCGGTGGACTTCGGGCTTAATGCTTAGGGGCGGGGATTTACCAAAGTGAAATTTCAATGGAAAGAAACCCAGCTGCAACAATTGCCCTGGTGAGGGCCCGAATTGGCCATATAGATCTAAAATAGTCACGATATACAAATGTCGAGAGACGTTGGGGATATAGATGAAAAGAACTAATGGTTTTCTTTTGTTGGTAATGATGCTGCTCGGACTGTTCTGCCTGGGTGGCCCTTCTTGGGCCGAGGCTGCCTGTCCTGAAGGTGAGCCTCAGCAGTCTTATACGGGCAGCCTGCTGATAACTGCTAAGGAGGGCGATGCCGACTCTCAGTCTGGGGTAAATCCCCTTGCCACTTTTGAGGGGGACGGCGGAACGGTCAAGCTTGACCATATTGGTAGCGGGATTTTGAGGTGGCAAGTTCTTCCGGACAAAATTGCGAACGATCCCTTCTCTTTTGCTGGAACGATATATCTATACAAGGTTGTGAGCGGAAAACAAAAATACGTCGATTGCTATCCGACAAACGGGTCTGGAATTGCATTCACCGGCATTTCGGGGCAGATTGATACACATGTACGAAAGGGAACCTATGTGGTGCGTTGGGTTGGAGCTGCTGCAGGCCCGATATGGCTTGCGGTCTTGCGCCCCGATGTCCAAATAGGTTTCTCTCTCTAGACGGGAAGTTGCTCATGGACGCCATATATGACGGAGACGACTGGGTCGATCATTATACTTGGCGCCTGGTCGGCTCGGATGACAATGGGGATGTGGTATTTGATGGACTATGTCCAAAGCATCTCCATCCTTTTGTCTCGTCGTTAATTGAGAGTTCCGCTCGTGTTGCCCCCTACAGCTCGGCATCGCTTCATGATACGGACGTTTTGAAGACCATAAGGGAATCAATTGACGATGGCACGATGAGCGGCCCGCTGTTTTCTCGGCTTGTGGGGCTAGATGAGATTGGCTCGAAACGACTGCTTGCGGGCGAAAAAGTGGAACTCACTTATCGGTCGATGATTTCAATCCTGCGGCTAGCCGATGTTCTTCGCAAATAAATGAGGCTTCCATGGCCATGCAGCGGTCTAGTACTCCTTTACGGGATGCTCCTCGCCGAATCCACCGTCGATGCCGAAGCGGCACAGTCTGTCGATTGCTCGAAGATGCTCGTCAATAGCAGCTGCAATTTTGGTGTCGATCTCGCTGTCATGGTCGTTGAGGCCGCGAACTGCCTCGTCGGCGGCCATAAAGGCCTTGATGGCCCGTGCGAGCTGGTTCTTAAAAGCATCAACCTCCTCAACTGCGGCAGATCGGTCTGCTATCTCGCGTTCGAGTCGTTGAACGATTTCCTGTGTGTTGCTCATGCTATTCCTTTCCCTCGGGTGTTTTACCTAATATATCGCCCTGTGCGGACACGATTCTCGCTCACGACACGGCGGTAGCAAATATCACAAAGTCGCAGGTAGACGACTCAACAGGATTCGATTTACGGGGCGATTGAACCTAGGGTGGTGGGATGTTCGCGACACCCATTTTCTGTGTCGTAAAACGCATCTGGTGAGGTCGTTTTTTCGGCCTTGACCTGCGTGGCGGCACTTTGTGGTGCTTTGGGTGTGCCCTTAAGCAGTGTTTGCATCTACCAGCGCGCGAAACATTTCGACGGTAATTCGTGAAACAAATTGCGGAACTATCGCTCCAACGGGTGCTGCTGCCGCTCAACGCGAGCGGTCAGCTTGGCCCCGCAAACGGCTACTCGCCCTTCATGGCCATACAGATGGCCACCTCCTGCTGGATGCGATCGAGATCGAGCGGCAGCGCAACCGGATGATGCGTCAGACGATGGGATTTCGACATGCAGTTGTTGATGCGCACAACGGAGAGCTTGTTGCCGTGATGCGCAGTCCCGATGATGCCTATGACTACTGCGACTATTTTGCTACGGCTCGTCGGGACGCCACTGTTCTCGATTTGTGGCTGAGATTTAAAACATCTCGCCTGTTTCAATGCGTTTTTTGGGTTTATAACTGTTCGCTTTTTCGGTTATGTCGCAGTTCACTAGTTCATTCATTACGTTCTTCATATCGTCTGTAAGTCAGTTATGCTGCGGTTACACAGCTCTGTTGTTGCGTTTTGTCGTAATTCAGCAATGGCATAGCCGGAGCTCGCCTGCAAGTGTCGTACGCTGCCGTACAAAACTGCGTTTCGGCCGTCCGCGTACTGCCAAGGCTCTGCCCTAGTACCCGGCGCCTGCGGCGGTTGTTCATATCTGAACTGCGACACAGCCGAACAAAGCAATTGCGACACTACGTAACTGTGTAATTACTGAACTACGTGATAACGACAAAACTGAAAAACGTAACTGTTGAATTGCAGAACAATGAGCTAACGCCGCGAGTGCCGGATACTAGGGCAGAGCTCTAGCGTGCGCCGCTTGCGGCGGTACGCTGCCGGGCATTTTGTACGGCAGCGTACGACTCTTGCGGACAGATTTCAGGGCCGAATAGTCCGATGTTCAATAGTTCTGTTATTACATGGTTGCATAGTGCGGCTATTCCGCTTTGTCGTTATTGCGTTATGTCGCATTGTCGATATTGCGTAGTTCGGTTTTTCACTTTTTACGCCGTTCACTTATTCATTTGTTACATAGTGCCGCTATTCCGTGGCGTCACTTTTATGCCCACCGCGTGCGTATTCGACGGTGTGGGCAGCGTCTCCGAACACCTCGACTGCTGCCGCCACGAATTGCGGTGTGGTGCGCCTCGGGATATAGAAAGTTTTGTTACCGAACACGATTGCGATCCAGGCGTTACGGTAGATGAATTGATATGCCGCCTCTCTTGAGCGTTTACCGCAGCATTCCTCTGCAATTTCGTCGATCTGCCAGAGATGACCGAAGCCGACGATATATTCGGCGATGTACGCGCTCGTCTTGATTCGCACGCGCCGCGGGCGGCGGTATGGAGCATAGCTGCTTTTCCCGGGGTCCGCTTTAACGGGCACGGAATAGACCTCGGCTCGAGCCTTTTCGGCGACCACGCGCCGCGCATCATCGAGGCTATAACGCTTGCACAGGCGCTCGCCGTCGTCGGTCGAGCACTTCACGGTGATTGACTTGATATGCGGCGCCAGATACTTGTACATCCATGCTCGCGACGCGCCGAACTCCCACCGCAGATCTTCAATACTCAAGAACTCATCCATCTTCTGACCTCGATTTTCTGCCGATAAACGAGAAATCCCGCAAGAGACGCATACTTGTACCCCCATCGTAAATGTGTGTACAAATCTGCCGCCGACCCGGGCGGTTCGGCGCTTGCCAGGGCTCCGCCCTTGGACCGGGGAAGGATACTCGCGCGCCTTGTTATTACGATAACGGACAAGGTGGAAAAGGAGCCAGTTCTCAAATTATTACGATAAAAGACACAGATACGGCGGCGTGCGCGGTGGTGCCTACGGGAGATTATTGCGATAACGGACGCAGCGGCAAACCCTGAATCGCGCCCCTGAGACGGTGCAAAATGGCCTTGTGAGGCCATTTTGCACGCCAGCTTCGTTCAACGTCAGACATTCAAGATGTCAGACGTTGAACCTGCGTCAAAGACGCAGCTGGGGCTGCTAGTTGCCTACAATCGCTCGCGTTACTCGCTTGTCCCACGCGTAGATGTCCGACAGTGCCGTCAGACATTGTCAAGCCAATGCTTCACAGGGGTTTTTACAGAATTCGTATCATTCTCGCTGCCAACCCTCTTGTACATCAAACCCTTAAAGTTCATGAAGGAGCAGAAGCATGTATGTTGATGTATAGGACTCGATCCTATACAAAGATATCGGTATATCTCCATTGCAAGCGCAGTTCCCACGAGACTGTTCGTAAAACAAATTGATCCCTTTGGCACGGGCATGTGGACTATGTTTTCTTCAGCTTGTTGGAGGAAAGAGAGATAGGATTTCATATCGTTCTTCTTTTCGAGAATAGGCCCAATTTCCCCATCAGCTACTCCAACAGCACAAAATGCACAGGGAATGTCCTTTTCTATACATGCTTCAAGAACTATTGACCTGGGATTGACCCCTTCCCCACAGTCTGCAGCGCAAACAAGCATTGAAGTCCTCGAAGGAACGCAACGCACGAGATCTTCGGCAGAGCGGACGTAAGACGCAACTGGATTAAGCGAAAGATCCGGATAGCGATTGACGAGTGTTTTGGAAACTGCCTCTACTTTTGCTTCTCCTATTTCGTCGGGACCAACAAGAAACTGACGATTTACGTTTGACCTCTCAACTCGATCCCCGTCGATTAATGTAAAATGCCGAACTCCAGCAGCAGCCAAATGCTCCACCACCACCTGCCCTATGCCGCCCATACCAACGATGGCAAGATGAACGGCACCGATTTGCTTAAGTAACGTCAGCGGAGCGTCGGAATAATAAGACAAAAAGCGAGCTGTCCTCGAGCGGGGTGATTCCAGCTCGTATTCTTCAGTTTCTAGAAAACCAAGTTCGTTGAGCCTTAGCAAGAATCGTTGCTCGCGAGATTCAAGGCTCGTCTCATCTATCATATTTTGTTTGGCGAGCTGTTCAAAAAGATTCGTACTCAAATCAGAGATTTTGACCCTCACTCGCGATTTTAATCCTTGCAATATAAGTTCGTTGGAATCTCTCCTGATATAAGCACTATCGTTCCAATAGAACATTTAATATCCTTTCCCTCAAGCCTTCTTCTGGAAAAGTGTTTCGCATGAAGAAGGCGCTGGAGAGTCGTCCGATCGGCAGAAAACACGCAGCCTCGCCAAACAGTTCGACGGCTCTCTCGTTAAACTCCTGGCGCGAAATCATGCCAGAAAAATACCTGCTCAAAACCGATAAATACTTTTGGAGACGCATTCGGTTGCCCAAGCCCGTCAGTAGTGCGAGTTGATAGTAGATAAAAATAGGGTCATTGAAAGTATTCGGAATTAAAAGCAGGTGCACATCCGCCTGATCCGATTGAGGAGAGAAATAATCACTCGACATGAGCTTTGGATAATACCTGCCTGACGATGATAATTGAAGCGCTATCAGTTTTACAATCTTTTTATTGGGGTAGTATTTGTCGCATGAAATTGATAATTTCGCAGTTATCTCTCTTTGTTCATCGGATTTATTCACGCCGTAATCGAAGGAGGGGTCTTTCAGTTTCGGCGACAGAAGTCTTCTGATTGCCTCTGTGTCAACGAGAGAGAGGATGTTCCTACGTCCTTCTTCGTCAGCGAAATAGGGAGAGTGCTTGTTTGAAAAAACGATAAAAGCCTCTATGCCAGATAATCCATGGTGCAGCCGCGCGCTCTTGCAATAGCGCTCAATTAATAAGGGCATGTTTGTATTACAGCTTGCCATGGTTCTTCCGAGAAGAAAACACAAGACGTCAATCCATCTATTCTCGATGCGCTTTATCGTCATAGTCTGAGTGCACGCAGCGCTGCTCAGTTTGACTTCCTGCCTTCCGATTCGCGTAACAGAAAAATCATTGACACAAAAATAGTGAGAAGAGAGGAGATGTAAAAATGGTCCCACCCTTCCTCCGGTCCGGAATGCAATGGACAGCGACTTTGCATGATTGCTTAGCGAATAGCAGTGACCATCAATTACATCTATTCTCAAAAAGAAAGTCTTTAGAAAGCCGCTGCAATTGTGATGGACGTAGTCAAGCTTCCTCCCCAACTCGACAATATGCTCATTATCATGTCGACTTGTAAACCTAATCGTCCTGTCATCATATTCAACTTCGAAAAAAGGGGAATGAGGGCATCCCGATGCATCGAGTATTACTGGAACCCCGGCGATACGCTGAATGATTTGTGACGAATAGTCATGTCCATCAAGAAGGCTCGACGCTTCGGGCAGCTCGTCAATCGATATATCAATTCTTGGAGACATGTATTCCTACCATTTTTAAAGAAACAACGGCGGTAATTGCTATCGCGATTGCGCCAATAACACCGAGCGCTATCTGAATGGGATATAACCCCAACACATATCCAAATATGGAGAAAAACATTGCAGAAAAGAGAGCCCTTACCAGAGACGCGACGGAAAGGATCGTCGCGCGGAGATCGTCCGCTATCGCGTCTTGGATTAAGTTTTCCGAAGTGATGTACACCACTTCTGGGAGAAAACAAAGCACCATGCTAAGGCCAAACAAACACAGCGGATTTGAAGCGAACCACGGAAGAATCATGAAAAGACCGGCCTCGATTAGCATCGAGCCGAGCATGGTATTTCTTTTCCCGAAACGCGATGAGAAGAAATCTGCTGCAATGTAGGCCGTCGCATTTACTGCATAGGATGCACCGAAAAAGATTCCTATTATGGAGACGGGAGCATCAAATGCGTCGAATACCAACTGATTCAAGTTGTAATAACTCCCATAGAATCCATCGAGCATGCTTGTGCCGATTAGAAGAAGCAACACCGCAAAAGCGGATTCTCCAATGCACCAGGTTTCGCGTCTGAAGACCTTGGCTACGTCAAACCTTTCCTCCCCAGAGTTTTTGGAATGGGTCGTTTCCATTCTCTCAATGGGATACAGAAGGAAAAGCTGCAGGAGATAGAAAACGGAAACGCATACGTAGAGGGCACTCCAAGATACTTGGGCAATGAATGATCCAAGTACGATTGCCACTCCCGTCGCGATTGATTGCGCGGCAAGCAGCCGAGCGTTGATGGTGAGGAAGCGCTCTCCTTGACCGGCATTTCGGGCAATTTCATATAAAAGTGCTTGTTCGGATCCCGATTGAAGGGAGTAGGCGAGTGCCTCAACAAGGGAAAGCGCGACGAGAAAGGGGCCTGAGAGCAACAGCATGCCAGCCGTATGGAAGAAAAGCAGCAGCACGCCCACTTGAATCGAGAACTTCTTTCCAAAGAAATCGCCTATCAGCCCTGTTGGCAGCTCGAGGACGACCGTTGCAATGTTAAACAGGGCTTGATAAAGCGCGATTTCCGTGACAGACATTCCTTTCTCCGCAAGGAAAAGTAGAAACACTCCCCGATTTAAAACAAATCCCGCGAGAACGAAAAAGGCGGAATAGATGTGCAGCTGCGCAGTGGCATTCTTATTCATTTGGCACTCCTAACGACTATTTTTGTCGGGGTGCTCGCCACTGATTCGAAGCCTGAAATGTTCATAGTCTCGATGAAGAGCTGATAAAGCTTTTGAACAGGGTATCGATAGAATAGGACATCCTGCGCTCTTTCTTCTCGACGAACTATTGCCAGCCGGTCGATTTCGAAACAAGAAACCGCATAATACACACCAGCTTGATCTAGAGTTGCCGTATAGCTTTCTGCAACGGCAAATGCATCACGATCGCGACACATTTCAAAAATATCTTCAATGCTTCTACCATCTCGATGAATCATAAGGTAGGTTGCGAATTTAAAATGGTTTATCAAATCAAAATACGTATCGGCACGCGCGAGCACGTCAAGAATGTCGTAATTTTCATTTCTGACTGTGTACAGATGATTGAAATGAAGAGGTGACAGGCTGTTTGGGTCAATTCCGGCAGCAAGTAAATCTAAGTAATACTGAGATTCTTTTACGATGATATAATCCTCTTTATTCACCCCTTGAGCAACATCAGTAAGAGGCTCTGGGCTCATATAGGAAAAGTCAACGTTTGACATAAAACTGGTCGACGCGACTTCTTGAGCAAGGGCAAGGGTGTCGAGTACTTCGGAATATGTTTCTTCTGGAAAACCGATGATAAAATTGGTTTCGAATCTCATGCCAGAGGAAATGATGGATTTTACGGTAGGAATTACTTTTTTAAGATTCAAGTTTTTCCGGCAGATTCGCTGTATTCTTTGCGAGCCAGTTTCCAAGCCAACAAATACAGAGATACATCCGGTTGCCTTAAGTAGGCCAATGATCTCGGGAGTTATCGTATCGATTCGTCCCTCACAGTTGTATTTGAAATCATAATTCATTGCATATTTTTTGACTGCAAATTCAAAGAAGTACTTGTGCGATGCTAAGAAGTTATCATGATTATAGTTAATTGAAGAAAGAGCGCCGGTTTTTGCCATGCAATCGTAGACACGCTGCGAGGTTTCGAGCAGTTTATCGACATTAAGAAATCGCGCTTTCTGACCGAGAAGCACTCTGGATGAGCAATAGTAGCAATTAAACGGGCAACCTCTACCTGCCTCAATGTTGACCACGTTCATGCCGTATGAATTGGAGTAGTCGAGTTCCGGAAGGTTGTTAATGTCGTATTCAATCAACTCGCATAATCCAGAATCCCCGGTTTTAGAAATCGAATTTTTAGGTAAATCGCCCTGAGCGCCGCAAGCAATATATTCGAGTAGAAGCGGGAGGGTTTCTTCCCCATCAAAGATCGATAGAAAGTCAACCTCGGGACAATCCTGAAAAACCATTTCTCGAAGTGAAGTGATCTGGGGACCACCAAATATGATAACCGATTCGGGATGCGCCCGTTTAATAATCTTCGCTATCATGATGCCCCAGATATAAGAGGCGTTCATGATCGAAACACCAAAAACATGGGAGTCGATTGCTTTTATTTCGTCGGAGAACCACCGATAGATTTCTTTTGAAAAAGTCTTTTCTTCTTCGAGGAACTTACGCTGAAAGTCAATAACGTGAGTTGAAAATCCCGCTGCTTCAGAAACGGCCCTTAGATTCAAGATGGCCAGATTATCAACAAGGGTCTTCCTGTAGTGATTCACCGGATTGATCAGAGTGAAATCAACCTTCAACTTGAGCTCCTTTCTTTCGGGCGAATAGGAATCGCCTCCGTCACATTAAACGGAGGCGATTGTGTTATCAGACCTTAGCAGCGGCGCTGTATAACCTGATCAACATCAATGCCGAAGTCCAGAAGTTCTTCAACAGTGATCTCGATGTCGGAAGCCGATTTATCGCTGGCCAGCTCGATTTCCTCTTTCTCCATTTTCGTCACCTCCTTTTCATGTATGAGTTAAAAAACTAGTGGCTTTCTGGAAACAGCCAGGATCAATGCTAAACGATGATTTTAGATTCAACGTCGGGACCGGTTGTTTTTATGAATATGATGCCAATGCACGAACAAAAGCAGTTAGCCTTTTCAGCACTGTTGCGGCTTATGCAATCACATGAGTCCTAGGCCCTTTCGACACCACCTGTATTGCGAATCAGCACCGCTGCCTTCCCGACTGAATATTGCCGTCAGGCACCGCTATTAAATGCATCTCCAGGCACCCCGTTACACTCGTGCCGCCATGCGGTCGACTGAACGAGGAGGTTCAACATAGACGCGATCTGGGCCGACATGGGAGAGACCATCATGCGGCAGCGCTGCAGATGGAGCGCTAGCAATAAAAGGGCACAGGGACCAGCGTCTGCCAGATGCCCGCACACGATAACGGCGGTGCTGTTACGCGATATTCAGCAGTGCTTAAGCTAGCAGATACTCAATCACACGCATGGCAGGGGTAACAGCACGGGTGTTCCTATAGTTTTGTCAACCGGGGAATGCCGTTCGCGAGATCGAATCGCGAAATGCTGACGCCAGGCCTTTCGACCGGCGGACTCCAGCCTGTTCGGAGTGCTGTGCTTCGACTAGGTGGCTTAGGGCACCCTGTCCCGTATGATCGCGTAGGTGACCTTCAACCTCTTTCGCGTCAGCGCTTTGAGTGCCTTGCCGTGCGGTATGCCTCGTTCTCGGCACCTGGCGTAGTGGTCGCCTCATCTTCCCTCTGTCCGGGCAAGGCAGTTGCACGAGAATATGAGCAGGTTCTTCAGCCTTTTGTTGCCTTGGCGCGATGCCGTCACCGAGGAGATCGAGGTCTCCGACTGGCGGTTGTGCGGCGCCAGGCCGCAGTACGACGCGAGCCTGTCGTGGCTTGACTCGGCATGTTCAATCTGTTTCGTTAACTGAAATGCGTAAATCTGGTTAATCGAAAAAGCAAAATCTGGTTAAATGAAAACGGTAAATTTAGTTAAACGCGCCGGTAATCAATGGTGAAGAATATGCCAAAAAAGTACTACACTCGAATTATCGAAAATGAGCTCGACCAGATGCTAGGGATATTCGGTGCCGTTCTCATCGAAGGACCGAAATGGTGTGGAAAGACAACCACAGCCGGGACCCGTGCGGCGTCCAGGCTCCTTCTCATGGATCCGTCGCGCAACTTCGAGAATCGTTTGCGTGCCGAGACGGACCCGGCGCTTGCCGTTTCCGGCGAGGTGCCGCGGCTGATCGACGAATGGCAGGAGGTTCCGAAACTTTGGGACGCGGCACGGTTTGAGTGCGACAACCGCGGCGGCGAGCCTGGCCAGTTCATATTTACGGGGTCGGCGACACCGCGAGACAATGAGCGGCCGATGCACAGTGGTGCTGGAAGGTTCGCTAAATTGCGCATGGATACCATGACGCTTTTCGAACTTGGGAAATCTAGCGGTGCGGTTAAGCTGTCGAGCATTATTTCTGGCGAAAAGTTCAATGGCGCTTTCGGGTCGTTGGATTCTGCCTCGATTGCCGAGTGCGTTGTTCGCGGCGGATGGCCCGCGGCGGTCGGGCGCGATGTGCTGGCTGCGTCGGCGATGGCAAAACGTTATATCGGCATAGTTGCCGAAGAAGATTTGTCTCGTGTTGATGGCTCTCGACGCGATCCCGAAAAGGTCAAAGCTGTTATCGAATCGCTTGCGCGCAATGAATCCACTTTGGCGACACTCAAGACGCTCGTAGCTGATCTTGGTGGAGAGGTATCGAGACAAACGGCGGCATCGTATATATCTCTTCTCGCTCGGGTCAGCTTCGTTCGCGATATTCCCGCATGGAATCCAGCAATGAGATCTCCTGTGCACTTAAGAGAATCAAAGAAGCATCATCTTGCTGACCCGTCACTGGCGGCCGCTGCGCTCGGGGCGACTCCGGAGACCTTGCTGCTAGATTTCAAGACGCTTGGACTACTTTTTGAATCGTTGGCACTCCATGATTTGTGGGTCTATGCGCGAGCAAACGGAATGAGCCTCTACCACTATCATGATTCTCGTGATTTAGAGGTCGATGCAGTCATTGCGGCTCCTGGCGGGACCTGGATCCCAGTTGAAGTTAAGCTCAGCTCCGCTCAAATCGAAGAGGCATCTGACAATCTTGTTGCTGTCGAGGAACGTATGGTTGCCGCCGGAAACAACCCACCGGTTTCGAAAGTTGCAATCATTGGATTTGGTTCACAAGCCTATGTTACCGACCGCGGCGTCCAAGTTGTTCCGTTGGATGTGCTCGCGCCGTAATGCTGTGGGCGAAGTGAAATTAACGCCGCAGTTTTTAGATCTGGTTTCTGAGATCTAAAACGCGAAACTCAAAATATCATCAGCTTGATTTTCGGCCGATCCGAATCGCGCCCGCGCAAAAGTCAAAGCGACTCGCGCGGGCGTTTCGTTTTTCATTTCGGATTTCAAATTGATTCAAAACAAAACGGGAGTTTTGAAAATCGATAGCGACCGGAGGGAGCAATCATAGGCGGCTTGGCCGCCGCATGAAAATCGAATCGTTAATCCGAACCGTAATTCAAATCGCGTTACCTTTCGACAATTCAACAACGCTACGAGTCTCACCAAAGACTCTCCGCGTCATTGAAATGTCGAAAGCTGCCTCAACTTTTTCGCTGGCGTTACGAAAAACATTCGACAAAGTCGAAGGTTTGCGTCGCGGGCGCCGCAAACCCGCTGCGCGGTGATGCAAATACTCGGCATCCCTCGCATTCGCATCACCGCTTCGCTCTCGCTACAGCGAATCTCTAACACTCAGCATCCTTCGCGTTAAAAATTCGCTTCCGCTCACGGTCTTCACGCAGTTACAACGCCGCGAGGCCTCTCGCTTGGAATGAGGCCTCTCATTCCACGTCTACACTGCGTTTCGCCCAATCCCCGTTCCGTAGATTGCAAGATGGGTGTGGGTGGCAACAAATGGGCCCATACGGGCCATTTGTTTTCCCACACATCTTGCTTTACCACCTCTCACGGCGGTAAAGTTTTCGCGAGACGTTTTCAAATCGCGTCGGCGATTTTTAAGCACTCGAAAAGGAAAGCGAATCGAATAGCTGGTTTTGCACCGGAGGCCTCTCCGGTGTGCGGTTCATTTTCGAGAGCGCGGGCTTTGCAAGCCTGAGGTCAGGGGTTCGATCCCCCTAACCTCCACCATGATGGACCTGTAGCTCAGTTGGTTAGAGCGTCCGGCTGATAACCGGGAGGTCACAAGTTCGAATCTTGTCAGGTCCACCATCAAAACTGTGAAGAGCCCTGGGGCGTTGCCTCGGGGCTTTTTTCTTGTCTGCGATAAATCTCATTTTGGTTTTGTGTGCTGTGCGAAAGATTGGGTAGTATAGCTATTCAATGCGGCGACCTTGCCGCGTGTTAACCGCTACGTACCGGAGGTGTTCCATGGTTCGTGTCGACATAGAGACCATCGTCATGGCCGCCGGTCCCGTGCCATCGCTTATCGTGCTTCGCGAGCGCTGCAGCAAATCGGACTCGCCCGCGCCACTGCGTTCCCTTTCCATTCAAACTGGTTCGTTTGAAGCTGCTGCCATTAGCCGTGGCATCGATAGCGGCCGCGCCGAGCGCCCAATCACGCACGACCTGCTGCTCGACACCGTCGACGCCTTGGGTGCCAAGCTCGAACGCGTCGAGATCGTTCGCGCCGAGCCGCCGGTGTTCTACGCGACGATCGTTGTGCTGGTCGATGGCGACGAGCGCAAGATCGACGCCCGCCCCAGTGATGCCATTGCCCTTGCCGTGCGCAGCAATGCTCCCATGTTTGTGGAGGATGACATCATGAATCGCTTGGGCACTGTTTCTACCCATGCCGAGGAAGTTGACGACGAGCAGGAGTTCGAGAAGTTCGACGAGTTCGTCCATACGCTCTCCCCCGATGATTTCTAAATGCGGGGCGGCCAGGTTGCGGAGCGTTCGCTGATGGCCGGCGGCATGTCTGCCGAGGCGGCGGCTATCGCGCGTGAAGCCCAGATGCGCTCGGAGGCATCCGAGGCGGCTCGCATTGCCTATGTGACGCAGGCCCGCACGCTTCGTGAACGCCGCGGCTCGTTTATCAAGATGGTTGTCATCTCCGTCCTTGTCGCGGCAATCTGCTCGCGCCTTCGTGGTACAGTTGGTGCGCTTGGGTTTTCGATCTCTACGGGCCTGGTGATCTGGGGTGTGGTCGACGCGGTAATGCTGACTAGTCAGATCAAGGTGCTCGACAAGCGCGCGATGGATATGATGCGCGCCCGCGACGCTGCCGCTAAGATCGCCGCCGAGGCACAGGAACTGTAACGACGCCGGACTCGATGGGAAGGTCTAAAGATGGCACAGGATATGCAGGACGCCGGTAACGTCTCCGCCGAGCTCGACGCCATGGTGTGCGATCTGATCGGCGCCTTCTTGGACGACCTGGCCGCGGGCGAGAACCCGGGCGTGGTCGTGGCAATCGAGGACGCTGCTTCCAACCGATATCTGGCGGCGCTCGACGAGGACGGCGAAGAGGCGTGCCTGGAGGCGGCCACCAACTTTATCTCCGAGCACAAGATGGGCCTTAAGGACGAGGGCCTGGGCCGCATCGCCCGTTACGCCATCGGCTACACCGGTTGTGTCGAGATCGATGGCGGAGACGCCCGGTTGGTGTGGGGCGCGATGGCGCCTACCATGACGCCCTGCTCGTGAGCTTCTTCGAAACCACGCTCGAGAGCGGCTTTTCGGCATACGTACTGTACGAGGGTGTGGGCGCCGGCGATGGTTTTATGTGGAGCGACCCTGAACCTGCAGGTGAGGAAACCCCTCTAATCTAAAATCGCTAAAATAAACGAGTTTTCGGTAAAAGGCTCAATATTCCCGCTGAGCGTTGTGTTGCTGGGCGGGTCGCATACGCGTGCCGGTTGTATATAGATAGAAGATAGGGGAACTACATGCGCGTAGACAATCTGAGGAACATCGCCATCATCGCTCACGTCGACCACGGCAAGACGACGATGGTCGACAAGCTCCTGCGTGCCACGGACGCCTTCCGTGCCAACCAGCAGGTCGAGGACCGCGTCCTGGATTCTAACGACCAGGAGCGCGAGCGCGGCATTACGATTCTCGCCAAGAACATCTCTATCGAGTACAAGGACGTTAAGATCAACGTCATCGACACTCCGGGCCACGCCGACTTTGGCGGCGAGGTCGAGCGCGTGCTGCGTATGGCCGACGGCGCCCTGCTGCTGGTCGACGCCTTTGAGGGCCCCATGCCCCAGACCCGCTTCGTGCTGCGTCACGCTATCGACACCGGCCTCAAGATCATGATCGTCATCAACAAGATTGACCGTCCGGGTGCTAACCCCGAGAAGGCCTACAACGACTGCCTGGACCTTATGGCCGACCTGGGCGCCACCGACGACCAGCTTGAGTTCGCCATGGAGCACGTGGTCTACGCCAGCGCTATGAATGGCTTTGCCCGCCTTGATCCCAACGACGGCAACATGGACATGTATCCGCTGCTCGATATGATCATCGACGACATGCCCGCGCCCGAGGTTGACGAGAACGCCCCGCTGGCCATGCAGTGCGTGACCATCGACCACTCCAACTTCGTTGGTCGTATCGGCATCGGCCGCGTGTACTCCGGCACCATCCACCAGGGCGACCAGATCCTGGTTGTCAAGAACGACGGCTCCAGCGCTACCGCCACCGTCAAGCAGCTCTTTACCTTCGACTACCTGGGCCGCACCGAGTGCCAGGAAGTCGGCGCCGGCGACATCGCCGCTGTCGTGGGCATCGACCGCACCGATATCGGCGATGTCTACACCGATCCCG
Source organism: uncultured Collinsella sp. (assembly GCA_900545505.1). Lineage (GTDB taxonomy): Bacteria > Actinomycetota > Coriobacteriia > Coriobacteriales > Coriobacteriaceae > Collinsella. Next base: position 20,213 of record UQZC01000001.1, on the reverse strand, counting down.
AGAACCCCGTCGAGCTCGAGCCCATCGAGATCGACCCGCCGACCCTGTCCATCGTCTTCGAGGCTTCGACCTCCCCGCTCGTCGGCCGCGACGGCGACATCGTGGGCGCCCGTCAGCTCAAGGAGCGCCTGTTCAACGAGGCCGAGAACAACGTGACCATGAAGATCGAGGAGCTCGAGGACAAGAGCGGCGTCGAGGTCTCGGGCCGCGGCATCCTGCACCTGTCCGTCCTGATGGAGTCCATGCGCCGCGAGGGCTTTGAGTTCCAGGTCGGCCGTCCCCGCGTCCTGTTTAAGAAGGACGAGAACGGCAACAAGATGGAGCCTGTCGAGCAGGCCGTCGTCGAGTGCCCGGACGAGTACTCGGGCAAGGTCGTTGAGGTCTTCGGTACCTCCGGCGGCATCATGACGAGTATGGACACCTCGGGCATCGTGACGCACCTCGAGTTTAAGATCCCGACCCGCGGCATCATGGGTCTTAAGAACCGCATCATGAATGTCACCCACGGCGAGGGCGTGTTCTACCACACCTTCCTGGAGTATGGTCCCTACGCCGGCGAGATCGGCAACCGTCAGAACGGCGCCATGATCTCCATGACCACCGAGAAGGCCGTTGCCTACGCTCTGGGTACGCTGCAGGAGCGCGGCCAGCTGTTTGTTGAGCCGGGCACCGAGTGCTACGAGGGCATGATCGTGGGCGAGCGCAGCAAGGCTGGCGACATGGTCGTCAACATCGCCCGTACCAAGAACCTGGGCAACCAGCGTTCCTCGACCTCCGATATCTCCGTCCAGCTGGTGCCGCCCCGCACCTTCTCGCTGGAGGAGGCGCTGGAGTACATCGCCGACGACGAGCTGGTCGAGATCACTCCCAAGAACATCCGCCTACGCAAGCGTCTGCTCAACGCCACCGACCGCAAGAAGGCTGCCGTCCGCGCCGGCCAGGTCAACAAATAAGCGCTGGGCTTTATAGCGTCTAACAAGAAAGGGCGTCGACCGCGATGGTCGGCGCCCTTTTTGGTTCAGGGGGCAGGTTCGTTTGCGCCGCCACAAAGGTGCTTGGCATCTTTGTGGCAGTTAGCTGCTAAGCGGTGGGGAGTCCCGGCGTGTTAGTCGGCTGCTGCGGCTTGAGACGGGCGTTGCGCCAGATGATCTGGATGATGTAGCCGAGCATAAAGACAAAGGCCACACCGCTGATGAAGCCGCCTACGAGGGGAAGCCCTGTGAGGGCGCCTGCGGCGCTGCCACCCACGGCTGCCATGGCGTAGCGGTTTTGGCTGTGTCCGACCATGCGGGCGATCGCGCACCCCGCAAAGGCGTTCGACACCAATGCGATGCCGATAACGCCGCACATGAGGGCTCCGGCAAGCGATAGACCAGCGATGGAGATAATCAGCAGTGGGACGGCGGGGACGATAGCAATCGTGCCCAGAAGACCGCTCACCCACAGGGGCGTGGGGCGCTGGTGGAGCATGCCGGCGGCGCTGGCGGTCGCGCGCGGAAAGACGAGCTCGAGTAGCAGGGCGACAAAGCAGGTGGAAAGCGCCGCGGCGACGGTGCCGCCGATGACATCGTTAACGGTGGAAGTATCCTCGTTTTCGGTGCGGTCGATCTTGAGCGCGCCGACCTCGGCTCCCGCGGCGCGCTCGGGGTCCTCGGAGACGTGCGCGTTCACGGTGCCGGTGATGTGGGCGTTCTTGCCCAGGATGAGCTTGTCGGCCCAAACCTCGACATCGCCATCGACGGTGCCATCGATGGTTACCGTGTCGCCCGCAAGCGCTGCCGACCTGGCGGAGCCGCGCAGGGCAACCGTCTCGCCCATCGCATAGAAACAGTTGGCGGTGCTACCGGTGTTGAGCACAACGTGCTGGCCGGCCACCGTGACGCTGCCATCAACCGTGGTCTTGGCGATGTCGATGGTGCGCGCCGCCAGGCGAATGGCGCCGCCTACGGTGCAGTCGCGAATCGATAGGCTCTCGCCCGCCGCGATAATATCGCGGCCGATGGAGGCATCGTCCAAGTTGAGGGCCTGGCCGGCCCAGTACAGGTCACCATCGACGCCGGACGGATTGGCGTCATTGTCGGTCGCAAGTACATTGCCTGCGGTGTCCGTGCCGGCGAACGACGCCGTGGGAAGCACGGTGATCGCCAGCGCGATGAGCGCGAATAGGATGGTGATGCGGCCCCACGCTTTACGGCGCTGGCTCGACGGGAATTGATTGCAGGGCATAGTGAATCCTTTGTTAGATACTCGGCATATACCTAACAGGGTACCCAACGCGTGGGCGCTCTAAAAGAACCTCTCGGTTGCATTTCGAAGGGTCGTGCCGTGCTGTCTACTTTTTACGGTGCAAAAAGCGCGCGATATCTTCTTCGGTGGGGCTTTTGATGTCAAAGCGCAGCGAGAGCCAGCGCAGACCCATGGTCACGACAACGCATACGACCAGCGCGGCGACATTGCTCATGATGCCGCTCATAACGAGACACACATAGCTTGTCGATCCGGCGATGGCGGCGATGGCATAAAAGTTAGTACGTTGGAAAATGCCCGGAACCACGCCCATAAAGCCGTCGCGCAGCATGCCGCCGCCCACCGCGGTAAAAAAGCCCATCATGATGCACACCGCCGGCGCAAAGCCGTAGACCAGCGCCTTGTCTGCGCCGGTTGCCGCATAGATGCCGACCGAGATGATGTCGAGCAAGGGGATGAGTTTTTCGGGCTTGTCGACGATAGCCGGGAAGATATAGATGATGGCTGCCGTGGCAATGGAAAGCGGGAGCGCCATCGGCTGGTTGAGGATGTAGACGTTGCCTACCTGCAGCGTCATATCGCGTAAAAGACCGCCGCCCAGTCCGCAGACCACGGCGAGCGCAACTGCACCCACCAGGTCGAGCTTATGCTCGCGCGCAACCAGCACGCCCGAGATCGATGCAGCGACAACAGCGAACATCTCGAGCCAAAACGGAATAGCGACCATGGCATCCGAGGCATGTGAGGTAATGGTTATGGCGGCGACGACGGGCAAGATGGGGTCCTTTGGGTTACGGATTTTGACAATGCCCGTACATAGTACATGTTCGGCGCCGATTGCGACCCTATTGCTCGGCAAACGGTCGGGACTGGATGCGGGCGTGGCGTTGTTGGAATGCCGGGGGTCCAAAACGTGTACGTCAGCCCCCAAAAACGACATTTTTCGGCATCTTTGGAGGGTGACGTACGCGTTTGCATATCATGCGCGGCATGCATGAGTCGATTTACTCACATCCAGTATATTTCCCCACTTCAACGGACATAAGAGTTGGGTATCGGCTCAAAGCGAGAGGTCATCAATGGATACCCCTGTTCTCATTTCGCATAAAACCGCACGGCTCGTTCATCATGCACCTCAGAATTTGGTGCAGCCTCTCGCACAACGCGACTACCAGATAGGCGCACGAGGCATCTCCACCCAGCAACGCGTTGCGCGCATACGACAGGCCCTTACCGACTGCGGCATTCCGCCCGATATGCTCAAGACTATCGACATCTCGGTTGTATTCGAATTCGAGCGAATTCGAACCAAAGGCGTCATCTGCCACATTCTTGGACAAATCTTCCCTACGAGCATATTGACGAGTTGACGCCCGGAATCTTCATCACCGACGAAGCCTTCACCTTCGTGCTCGCTGCCGAGTGGATGGATAGGATCGAATACCTCGAATACGGCTATGAAGTTTGCGGCGATTATCGCATGGGGCTCAATCCCGCCGACCCTTATACCGAGCAACCAGCCACCGCGTCCAAGGAACAAATTACCGAGCTGCTCGATATGCACCCCGGCAAACCCGGTGCCACACGCGCGCGACTCGCACTCAGACATATCTACGACCATTCTGCCTCGCCTATGGAGACCGCTTCGGCAATCGCCCTCTCGCTCCCAACAAGCGAAGGCGGTGTTGGCATTCGAGGCATCGAGCTCAACAAACCGCTTGAAATCCCTCAACGTCTTTGGCACTGCGCCAAAGCTCGAACGCTCAAAATCGACACGCTCGTTACCTATAAGCGCAGGGAGCTCGGTATTGAATATAAGGGCGGCTTTCACGATGAGTTCGAGCGCAAGGGAGCAGATGCGGAACGAGAGGCCGTTCTCGCCCAAATGGGATATCGAATCGTTACGCTCACTTCGGCTCAGTTCGGCAGTCAGCTTGCCTTTCACCGCGCCATGAACAACATTCGCGAAGCACTCGGCATGCCTCGATGCACCGATACCGAGTACCAACGAAAGCAAAATGAACTGCGCAAGGCACTTATCCGCAACTGGAAGAGCGTACAAGGCGAAGAGACGCTTATCGAGTAGCGTCGCTCCCACGAGCCCGATCCAAACGTGTACGTCAGCCTCCAAAGATGTCGAAAATTGTCGGTTTTGGAGGGTGACGTACATGTTTTTGGTGAGGGGCGGGTTCGAATCCCTCCTCCTGCGCGAAATTGAAATGTGCCCAAAAAGAAAAAAGCCCCATTGCTGGGGCTCATACCATCTAATGGCGGAGGAGGAGGGATTCGAACCCTCGTGACCTTATACAGGCCAAACGGTTTTCGAGACCGCCGCATTCAACCACTCTGCCACCCCTCCGCGTGGGGTAAAAACAAAGCAGGCTCGAAGGCCTGCTTTGGAATTAACTGGCGGAGAGTCAGGGATTTGAACCCTGGAGACGCTTTTGACGCCTACACGATTTCCAATCGTGCTCCTTCGGCCACTCGGACAACTCTCCGTTAAATGCGAAAGTCAGTATACACGAGGAATCGCAAAGTGCAAACAGAAAAGTTGGCATTTTTTAAAACGCTTGGCCGCGTTTGGCGTTGCAGCGGGGTTTGAGATGCCAAAAAACGGCTTCCGACCAGCGTAGTTGATCAACTCAATTGTTCAAAAGGGGTATTTATAAGCGATTTGGCAATGAATTTAAAAATCTTTGGGTGGTGCTGTGGGCCACTGGTATGCATTTTGCGACCACAACCATGCGCCCGTTGACCTGCGACTTGGCTCAGCTTGTCCTCACGGCACCGTATCTTGTCCACAGATCCGTCAAGCTTTTGGTCAGCATTTGGTTGGAATGCGCATGAAACGTCGTGCGAGTATGGGCATATGTGGAGGTCATGAGGTTGTAGCTGCATATTCTTGCAGCCTAGGAGGTTGAAAGATATTATTACCAAGTCTTTTCCTGCTTCAGGCGCACCTTCACGACCTGAAGCCACATTTGCCCAGAGGAGGTGACAATATGAAGGCTTATGAACTGCTGTTCTTTGTTGACCCGTCGCTCGACCCCGAGACTCGTCTCGCTGTTATGAAGCGTATCGATACCACGATCGCTGAGGGCGCTGGCAAGGTCGACTCCGTTGACGAGTGGGGCAAGCGCAAGCTCGCCTACGAGATCAACGACCTCACCGATGGTGACTACACCCTCATCAACTTCCACGCAGATCCTACCCAGATCGCCGAGCTTGATCGCGTCCTGCGCATCACCGACGCTGTGGTCCGCCACATGATCGTCCGTCGCGACGACCAGGAGTAAGACTGTCGTTTTGGACTGGGCTTGTGCCCCAAGAGGAAGTAGTGAGTTATGAGCATCAATCGAGTGAACATCACCGGTAACCTCACCCGCGATCCCGAGCTGCGCGCCACCGCCGGCGGAACCCAGGTTCTGTCCTTTGGCGTTGCCGTGAACGATCGTCGCCGCAACGCGCAGACTGGCGAGTGGGAGGACTATCCCAACTTTGTCGACTGCACCATGTTCGGCACCCGCGCCGAGGCCGTGAGCCGTTTCCTGGCAAAGGGAAACAAGGTCGCGATCGAGGGCAAGCTGCGCTACAGCTCTTGGGAGCGCGACGGCCAGCGCCGGAGCAAGCTTGAGGTCATCGTCGATGAGATCGAGTTTATGAGCTCCCGTGGTGGCCAGGGTGGCTACGATCAGGGCGGTTACGCCCCCGCAGCTCCCGCGCCCGCAGCACGTCCTGCCGCGCCGGTGGCTACGCCGCCCGCGGTCGACGTCTACGATGAGGACATCCCGTTCTAAGGGTTGTTCACCTATTTTTGAGTGAGAGGCGGCTTCGGTTCGCCGAAGTTGCCAAATGAAAGGTATTTTGACATGGCTAATGATTTTTCTGCACGTCAGCCGCGTCGTAAGTACTGCCAGTTCTGCAAGGAGAACACTGAGTTCATCGACTATAAGGACACTCAGCTTCTCCGTAAGTACATGACCGACCGTGGCAAGATCAAGCCCCGTCGCGTCACTGGCGCTTGCACGCAGCATCAGCATGACATCGCCAACGCCATCAAGCGCGCCCGCGAGATGGCTCTCCTGCCGTACACCGTCCCCGTGGTTTCCTCTCGTGGCAACCGCGACCGCGGCTAAGAAGGGAGACGCATCATGAAGGTTATTCTTCTCGATGAGATCAAGGGCAAGGGCGGCGAGGGTGACGTCGTAGAGGTCGCTCAGGGTTACGCTGAGAACTTCCTGTTCCCCAAGAAGCTCGCTGTTGCCGCCACCAAGGGCAACCTCAAGCAGCTTGACGAGCGTCGCAACAACATCGCCAAGCGCGAGGCCGTCCGTCTGGCTACCGCCAACGAGACCAAGGCTGCCTTCGAGGGCAAGACGGTCACCGTTGACGTCAAGGTCGGCGACGAGGGCATCCTCTTTGGCTCCGTTACCGCCGCTATGGTCGCTGACGCCATCAAGGCTCAGCTCGGTATGGACATCGACCGCAAGCGCGTCGAGCTCGGTAAGCCCATCAAGGTTGCCGGTGCCCACACCGTTGCCATCTCGCTGTACCGCGAGATCAAGGCCGAGGTTGTCGTTCTCGTCGGCGTTACCGCCGAGGAGCTCGCTGCCGAGGCTGAGGTCGAGGAGGCCGCTGAGGTCGCCGAGGCCGAGACCGCCGAGGTCGAGACTGAGGCTGCTGCCGAGTAGCATTTGCTGCAACGCAACAATCTTGTTCTAAGAAGGGCGCTCTGGGAAACCAGGGCGCCCTTTTGTTTTTTGCGCTGAGTGAGTGTCATGGTGAACGTTGCGTCGAAGTCCTATATACAGGACCGTTCATCCGTTTGGTTCGGTGATGATTGGCGGCGCGCGGCGCGTTTTGGGACCGTGGCTGATACTATGGATGCTCGCAAGCGATATGAATGAGGATGCTCATGGCATATGACGATAGGGAGACGGGGCTGACGGTCGAGGACCGCGGCTCAAAGTTGGGTCTTCCCCAAAACCAAGATGCAGAGGCCAATGTACTGGCCGCTATGCTGCTATCGCCCGAGGTGGTCGAAGAGGCCCAGGTCGAGCTGCAGCCCGATGATTTCTACCGGCCCATTCATAAGACCATCTACACCGCGATGGTCGATATGTACAACAGCCGCATTCCCATCGACTCCATCTCGCTGATCGATTACCTGCGAAGCATCAACAAGCTCGATGCCGTGGGCGGCGAGGCCTACATTTTGGAGCTGATGGGTCAGACTCTGTCGCTCGTGAACTGGCAGCACCATGCCGCCATCGTTCGTCGCGATTCGATGCTGCGCGAGCTGATCGGCGCCACCAACGAGATCAACGCGCTGGCATATAACGCCCCCACCGACACCAAAGAGGTCGTGGAGCTAGCCGAGAGCAAGCTGCTCAAGGTCACGGCACGCGAGGTCAAGTCGAGCTACAAGACGCTGACCGAGTTTATGGTTGAGGCCTATAACGAGGCCGAGGAAGTGTGTCAGGCCGGTGGTCAGGCTGCGGGCGTGCCCACGGGCTTCCCGTCACTCGACCGCATGCTCATGGGCTTCCGCGAGGGCCAGCTCATCATTATCGGCGCCCGCCCTGCTGTGGGTAAGACGTCGTTCGCCCTGAATCTGGCGCTCAACGCTGCCGCTGCCGGTTATACCGTCGGCTTCTTCTCGCTGGAGATGTCGGGCAAAGAAATTGCCCAGCGTCTGATTTGCGCCTACGCCATGATCTCGATCAGTGACTTCCGCATGGGCCGCATTAGCCCCGAGCAGTGGGCCAATATCAACGAGGCCACGCAGACCTTGTCCAAGCTCGATATTCTGATTGACGATACGCCCGGCACCACAGTGACCGAGATTCGCGCCAAGAGCCGCCGCATGCTCCATAACAAGGAGAAGGCAATCATCATCCTGGACTACCTGCAGCTGGTGAGTCCTCCGCCGGGACGCCGCTCCGAGAGCCGTACCGTCGAGGTTTCGGAGATGTCGCGTGGTCTGAAGATCATGGCCAAGGAGCTCAAGATCCCGCTCATCGCGCTGTCGCAGCTCTCGCGTCAGGTCGAATCCCGTACCGGCAAGCGCCCGCAGCTTTCCGACCTTCGTGAATCGGGCTCCATCGAGCAGGACGCCGATATCGTTATGTTCTTGGACCGCTCCGCCGACGAGGCCGAGGCCTCGCGCGACGATCGACCCGACGAGGGCGTTACGCGTATCGTCGTGGCCAAGAACCGTTCGGGCCCGATCGGCGACGTCGATCTGATGTTCCTGCCGGCATCCACCAAGTTCTATGAGCTTGATGGGGCACATGCCGAGGAGTAGGACAGGCGCCCGTTGCACGGGTATACTGGGAATGTTTTGTGCTTCTGCGTGCCGGCGTGGCGCGTAGACAGTCCATGAATGTAAGGAGTAAACATGCCGTCAACCGTTTTGGTCGGTGCCCAGTGGGGCGATGAGGGCAAAGGTAAGATTTGCGACCTGGTCGCCGGCGACTTCGATGCCGTCGTGCGCTACTCGGGAGGCAACAACGCCGGCCACACCATCGTCGTCAACGGCAAGAAGTACGGCCTGCACCAGGTGCCCTCCGGCATCATGTATTCCGATCACGTGTCGGTGATCGGTAACGGCTGCGTCGTCAACCCCAAGGTTGTCCTTGAGGAGATCGATATGTTCGAGGCCGACGGCATCACCACCAAGAACCTCAAGATTAGCGGCAACGCGCATGTCATCATGCCGTACCACATCGATCTGGATGGCGCCTTTGAGCAGAAGCTCGGCAAGAAGAACATCGGTACCACCAAGCGCGGCATCGGTCCGTGCTATCAGGACAAGATGGCGCGCATTGGCCTGCGCATGCAGGACATGCTGGACGAGGCACTGTTCCGCGATAAGCTGGAGACCGCTCTCGCCCGCGTGAACCCCGAGCTCGAGCTCATCTACAACCTGCCCACCTACACCGTGGACCAGATTTGCGACGAGTACCTGCCGATGGCCGAGCGCCTGCGTCCCTACATCACCGAGACGAGCCTGCTGCTCAACAACATGATCGATGAGGGCAAGAACCTGCTGTTTGAGGGCGCCCAGGCGACGCTGCTCGACATCGACCACGGCACCTATCCGTACGTGACGTCTTCCAACTGCACCGCCGGCGGTGCCATCACCGGCTCTGGCGTGGGCATGAAGAACGTCGACCGCGTGCTGGGCGTCATGAAGGCCTATATCACCCGCGTCGGTTCGGGCCCCATGCCCACCGAGCTTTCCTATGAGTCCGAGGCCGGCCACACGCTGACCGAGGAGGGCTATGAGTACGGCGTGACCACCGGTCGCCGTCGTCGTTGCGGCTGGTTTGACGGCCCTATCGCCAACTATGCCTCGCGCGTCAACGGCCTCACCGACATCGCCGTGACCAAGCTCGACGTGCTTTCGGCTTTCGACACCATCAAGGTGTGCGTTGCCTACGACGTCGATGGCGAGCGTTACACGAGCGTGCCCGAACACCAGGTGCGCTTTGAGCATGCCAAGCCCATCTACGAGGAGCTCCCTGGCTGGAAGTGCGATATCACCGGTTGCCGCAGCTTTGAGGAGCTGCCGCAGGAGGCTCAGGACTACGTGGCGTTTATCGAGGATCTGGCACACACCCGCGTGACGTTCATTGGCGTTGGCGCTGGTCGCGAGCAGATCATCAACCGATTCTGGAAGTAATCGGGACTATTTGGTTATTGCGATATACCCCTTTGCAGCCCGGACGGGCGGCCGAGGGGTATATTTGCTTGCAAAGGGCTCGCGCGGAGCGGGCCGTTCATCCATAGAGGAGGCACCCTTGAAGGCGGACACTCAAACCATCGACATCCTGTTGTTGGGCAGCGGCGGCCGTGAGCATGCTTTGGCAGCCAAGCTCGCAGCATCACCGCGCGCCGGCAAGCTCTACATTGCGCCGGGCAACGGCGGCACCGCGAGCTGCGGCGAGAACGTTGTTCTCGACGACTGCGATCCTGCGGCCGTGGCGGCGTTTGCGCAGAGCCACGGATGCGGACTTGTGGTAATTGGCCCCGAGGCTCCGCTCGTGGCGGGCGTGGCCGACGCCGTGCGCGCGGCGGGTATTCCCTGCTTTGGCCCGGGTGCCGAGGGCGCCCAGATGGAGGGCTCCAAGCTGTTCTCCAAGCAGCTCATGGAGCGCGCCGGTATCCCTACGGCGGCCTACGGCTCGTTTACCGACGAGGCTTCGGCTCTTGCCTACGTGCGCGAGCAGGGCGCCCCGCTGGTCGTCAAGGCCGACGGCCTTGCCGCGGGCAAGGGCGTTATCGTGGCAACCGAGCTTGCGCAGGCCGAGGAGGCCGTGCGCGAGTGTTTTGGCGGCACCTTTGGCGATGCCGGCAACACCGTGGTTATCGAGGAGATGCTCGTTGGCCCCGAGTGCTCGCTGCTGGCCTTTACCGACGGCAAGACCGTTCGCCCCATGGCCACCTCGCAGGACCACAAGCGCGCGCTCGAGGGCGACAAGGGCCCCAACACCGGTGGCATGGGCGTCTACAGCCCGGTGCCCATCGTGACTGACGAGGAGCACGCCACGATGGTGAAGGTCATGGAGCAGACCGTGGCCGAGCTCGCTGTCGAGGGTATCGACTACCGCGGCTGCCTGTACGGCGGCTTTATGCTCACGCCTGCCGGCCCCAAGGTGCTGGAGTTCAATGCCCGCTTTGGCGACCCCGAGACGCAGGTCGTGCTGCCGCGCCTTAAGAACGACCTGGTCGAGGTCATGCTGGCTTGTGCCAACCGCGAGCTCGATCAGATTGAGCTCGACTGGCGTGACGAGTGGGCCGTGGCCGTTGTCCTGACGAGCGCGGGCTATCCCGGCAGCTACGAGAAGGGCAAGGTCATCACCGGTATCGCCGATGCCGAGGCCATGGAGAACGTGACCGTGTACCACGCGGGCACCGCCGTGGTGGACGGCCAGCTCGTGACCAATGGTGGCCGCGTGCTTGCCGTGACCGCTCTGGGCGACACGTTCGAGAACGCTCGCAACCTTGCCTACGAGGCCTGCGAGAAGATTGATTTTGAGGGCAAGACCCTGCGTCACGACATCGGCCTGCGCGCGCTGCGCGGCCGCGACGCCTGGGATGCCTAAAATCCGAGAGGAATGAGACGGATGGACGAGAAGAACGAAGAGCTCGTGGACGCGCAGATCGTCGAAGAGGACAGCCGCATGTATGGGCACGCCGAGGGCGAGCCTGGTGGCGAGGTCGCTGACGAGCCGGCACTGGTGCTGGGCGACGACGACCCGCACGATGCCGAGCTGCACGAGAAGATTCTTTCGGAGGAGTGCGCCTGGAAGGGCAAGATTCTCGACGTCCACCGTCTTGAGGTTGAGCTGCCCAACGGTCACCGCAGCGCCCGCGATATCGTTCGCCATCCGGGTGCGGCGGCCGTTGTGGCACTGACCGAGAGCGGCAAGATCGTACTGGTGCGTCAGTACCGCACCGCCATCGACCGCGTGACGGTCGAGATTCCTGCCGGCAAGCTCGACCCGGGCGAGGACCCGCTCGATTGCGCCAAGCGCGAACTGCATGAGGAGACGGGCTTTAAGGCTGGTCGTATTCGCTTTTTGACGTCGATTGTCACGTCCTGCGGTTTTTGCGATGAGATCATCCACATCTACTTGGCTACCAAGCTCGAGTTTGATGCGCCCAACCCCGATGATGACGAGTTTGTCAACGTGGACCTGGTGCCGCTGCACGAGCTGATCGACGCCGTGCTCGACGGCAAGATCGAAGACGCCAAGACCGTCGTAGGCGCGCTTGCCTGCGACAGCATCGCGCACCGACTAGGCGGGGCCGAGCTTTAACGAGCGGGGATGATCCCGCAGGTTTGTGTAAGTCAGCGAAAGTGCTCCATTTGAGACAAGGTGGCCTAAAAGAGGAGGGAAGCGTATGGATATACGCGACCGACGATTGAAGGCCAGATTGTCCAAATGGAGCACTTGCAGCGTCGAGACGAAACGCGGTTTGGTAAAACCGCGTAAGGTGATTATGCTGAAGAGGTTTTTGTCTTATTACAAGCCCCAGATGGGGCTTTTTGTTGCTGATACTGTTTGCGCTCTGGTGCTTGCCGCCATTGACCTTGCGTTTCCTATTATTCTGCGCAATTTGACCGGTGGGCTGTTTACCCAGGGCCAGGCTGCCATTATGCAGGCGCTCGGTATGATCGCGGTGGGGCTGGTGCTGATGTATGCCGTTCGCTGCGCCTGCCGATACTTTGTGAGCTATTGGGGCCACGTGATGGGCGCGCGCATGGAGTCCAAAATGCGCGAGGACCTGTTTGACCAGTACGAGCGCTTTAGCTTTGCGTACTTCGACCGCAACAGCTCGGGCGACATGATGAGCCGCGTGGTCAACGACCTGTTCGATATCTGCGAGGCGGCGCATCACGTACCCGAGTGGATCATCATCTGCGGTATCGAGATTATCGGCTCGTTTGTGATCCTCTTTACCATCGCCCCGGTGCTGGCGCTCGCCATGGCCGTGGTGACGGCGGCGTTTGCGGTCATCATGTTTTGGCAGAACATGCGCATGCGCGAGGTCTTTAGCGACAACCGCAAGAAGATCAGCGGCATCAATGCGCAGCTGCAGGATTCGCTGGCGGGCATGCGTGTGGTCAAGAGCTTTGCCAATGAGGAGACCGAACGCTTCAAGTTCCGCGCCTCAAACAATCGCTATCTTTCGTCCAAGGAGAACATGTATCACGCCATGGGCGTCTATACCGCGACGTATGGCCTGCTCTCGGGTGTGCTCTATGTGATCGTGGTGCTGCTGGGCGGCTGGCTGGTCGCCCAGGGACAGCTGCAGGCGGTCGATATGGCGACCTTTGCACTCTATATTTCGCTGTTCTGCACGCCGCTCGAGACGCTCGTCAATTCGGCCGAAACGTATCAGAAGGCCATCGCCGGCTTTAAGCGTATGGACGAGGTGCTCTCGACCGCGCCGGATATCCAGGACAAGCCGGGCGCTACGGATCTGCAGGTGACTGCCGGCGTCGTGGAGTATCACGACGTGTGCTTTAACTACGAGGATGTTGAGCTGGGCGAGGGCGATGCCGATGAGCGTCCCGTTATCGACCATATGGACCTGTCCATCAAGCCCGGGCAGACCATCGCTTTGGTTGGCCCTTCGGGCGGTGGCAAGTCCACGACCTGTTCGCTGCTGCCGCGCTTTTATGACGTGGCTGCCGGATCCATTAGCATCGACGGTCAGGACGTGCGCGATGTGACGCAGCAGAGCCTGCGTCGCGCCATCGGCCTGGTGCAGCAGGATGTCTATCTGTTTGACGGTACGATTGGCGAGAACATCGCCTACGGCAAGCCGGGCGCTACGGCGGAAGAGATCGCCGAGGCGGCCCGTCGCGCCAACATCGATGCCTTTATCGAGTCGCTTCCACAGGGCTATGACACGGTCGTGGGCGAGCGCGGCAGCCGTCTTTCGGGCGGACAGAAGCAGCGCGTTGCCATCGCGCGCGTGTTTCTTAAGAACCCCAAGATCCTGATTTTGGACGAGGCGACGAGTGCTTTGGATAACGAGAGCGAGGAGGCGGTGCAGGCGTCGCTCGAAGAGCTGGCACGCGGCCGCACCACGATTATCATCGCCCACCGCCTTTCTACCATTAAGCATGCCGATGAGATTGCGACCGTTGAGCATGGTCGCGTTGTGGAGCGTGGCACGCACGAGGAGCTTCTCGCCCGTGGCGGCACCTATGCCCGTTACTATCGAATGCAGTTCGAAGGTGCGCGTGCGCACGAGCTCGACTGATTGATATGACAGGAAGTTTATGGCTGACAAGAACCCTTTGACTCCGGAAGAAGTGACGGAGTTATTCTCCGAAATCGATGCATCCGGCGTCTTGGATCCCACGCTCGCCAAAAAGCGTACCGAGCGCATGCGTGAGAAGGAGGCTGCGGCCAAGCGCGGTGACAAAGCGGCGCTAGCGCAGCTGCGCAGCGAGGACCGTGCGAGCCAGGCAAAACATATCGACCCGCTGTCCGAGGACGATCCTTCGGGCTCGCAGGTGAGCCATACCATTACGAAGACCGCGATGGCCGTGGTTATCGGTATTTTGGTGCTGATCGTGGGCATGCAGATCGGCTACGGCGTGATGCGCCGTCTGAATACCGCCAACCTGTCCGAGAGCGTTTCGGTTGATACCGTTTCTACAGCACTCAAGGGTGGACTCGAGTGGGGCAACGGCTTTACGCAGTTCCCGCTCGACTTTACCGTCGATGAAGCCGATGAGCGTACGGGCACGGTCGAGGTGACGGTGTTGGACACATCGTCTGCCAACGAGCTCGAGCTGCTGTCCAACGGGCAGATCCAGGCCGCGGCGCTTGCGACCAACGCGCTGCTCAACGATAAGATCGACCGCGTGGTGTATAACGTTCACGCCTATATCGACGAGGATAGCAACATTCAGCACGATTCCTTCTTTGGCATGTTCCCCGCGCGGGGCCACCAGAGCGCCATTTTGACGTTCGTGTGGACCAAGAGCTCATCCAACGCCACGAGTATCGACTGGAAGATGCGCATCGTGAGTATGGATGACACCATCGCCGAACGCATTCAGAAGCAGGTGAACTCGGTGTCGTCGTTGATTGAGGACCCGGTGGTTAGCCAGACCAAGATTGACGAGGAAAAGGCCGAGCGTGACCTGGAGCATCGTCTGCATGGCCGCGAGATTTTCCGCGGTGGCAAGCCCGATCGCTCACCGTCCGATTTGCTGGAGCAGGACAAGAGAAAGTAAGACGTCATCATCCCGCGTGAGCCACAAGCCTCGCGGGATGATTTTTCTGGGACGGGGATTAAAAAACATTATGCATAGAAAGTCATAATTATCATTTCGTAAACATTTCGATGAAATTAACGCCATGAGGCATACTTGCGGTTACAATACCGCGAGGCCTAACTACACACCTTTAAGCCGGTCCTGTGAGACCGGGAAGGAGAATTATGGCGAACAACCATACCGCGGGCGCTGCCGCCCGCACCTTCGCGCCCAGCGAGCTTTGCCAGCGCATGCTGGCCAAAACCAGCAAGGGCACCTGCGGTCCCTGCATCCTGTATCTTGAGGATGGGACCATTTTTTATGGACGTGCATGCGGCGCCGAGGGCACCGCGACCGGCGAAGTCTGCTTCAACACCTCGCTCGAGGGCTACTTTGAGGTCATGACCGACCCGAGTTATGCCGGCCAAATCGTAACCATGACCTATCCGCAGATCGGCAACTACGGTATCGACGAGACCGACGTCCAGTCGGCCTTCCCCGGCGACGCCGTGCGCCCTGCGAGCGCTCCGGCCATGCGCGGCATGATCGTTCGCGACATGTGCGCCACGCCTTCTAACTGGCGCTCGGCCGTTAGCGTGCCGGAGTACCTGCGCGCTCACGGCATCGTCGCTATCGAGGGCGTCGACACCCGCGCTCTGGTGCGCCATCTGCGCGACAATGGTTCCAAAATGGGCATTATCTCGACCGAGATCTTCGACGTCGACGAGCTTGCCGAGCGTCTGGCCGCAGCGCCCACGCTGGTAGGCGAGAACCTGGTCAAGACCGTAAGCTGCCCCGCGCCTCACGAGTTTGTGGCCGCCGACCTGCCTGCCACGCATGACTTTGCGCTTTCGGCTGCCGCTCCTGCCCGTCACAAAGTGGTCGCCTACGACTGCGGTGTGAAGCGCGGCATTCTGGAGGGCCTGGTGCGCGCCGGCTGCGATCTTACCGTCGTGCCGTGGGATACGCCAGCTCAGCAGGTGCTCGACATGAATCCCGATGGCGTCTTTTTGTCCAACGGCCCCGGCGACCCCGACGCCGTGGTGGAGACCTACGAGCAGGTGCAGCAGCTGATCGGCAAGGTGCCGGTCTTTGGTATTTGTCTTGGTCACCAGATGATCAGCCTGGCCTGCGGCGCCCAGATGGAAAAGCTTAAGTTTGGTCACCGCGGTGGCAACCAGCCGGTCATGAACCTGGTAAGCCGTCGCGTGGAGATCACCGCACAAAACCATGGCTTTGGCCTGCTGTTCCCCAGCCTGGGCAAGCTTGTCCCCGAGCTTTCCGGCGGCGAGACCGAGCATGCGGCCGATGGAGATCTGCGCGTCTGGGTGCGCCGCGGAATCGCGCCGGTCGTGATGAACGAGCGCTTTGGCCGCATTCGCCTGACGCACGTGAACCTCAACGACGGCACCGCCGAGGGCATCCAGCTGCTCGACGCTCCGTGCTTCTCGGTCCAGTACCACCCCGAGGCCTCGCCTGGCCCCACCGATGCCCACTATCTCTTTACTGCCTTTACGCGACTCATGGACGGCGAGGAGAACTACCTGGACATCGATACCGCGAAGGACCGCCTTGCCGGCTGGAACTTTGCTGAGTCCGAGACCGCTGAGACCGAGGAGAACTAACATGCCGAAACGTACTGACATCAAGCGCATCCTCGTCATTGGCTCGGGCCCCATCGTTATCGGCCAGGCCTGCGAGTTTGACTACTCCGGCGCCCAGGCCTGCAAGGTGCTCAAGGAGGATGGCTTTGAGGTCATCCTGGTCAACTCCAACCCGGCGACCATCATGACCGACCCGGGTCTTGCCGACCGCACCTATGTCGAGCCCATCACCGCCGAATTTATCGAGCGCGTAATCAAGAAAGAGCGCCCGGACGCGCTGCTGCCCACGCTGGGCGGCCAGACCGGTCTGAACGCCGCCGTCGAGCTGGCAAAGGACGGTACGCTCGACAAGTACGGCGTCGAGATGATCGGCTGCGACCTGGCCGCTATCGAGCGCGGCGAGGACCGCAAGCTCTTTAACGAGGCCATGGCCGAGATTGGCCTGGAGGTCGCGCGCTCGGGCTATGCCTACAGCGTGGCCGACGCCGAGGCTATCGCCGAGCGCGTGGGTTATCCCTGCGTACTGCGCCCGAGCTTTACCCTCGGCGGCGCCGGCGGCGGCATCGCTCACACCCACGAGGAGCTCGTCTCCATCGTGAGCCAGGGCTTGGAGCTCTCGCCTGCCCACGAGGTGCTGGTCGAGGAGTCCATCGAGGGCTGGAAAGAGTATGAGATGGAGGTCATGCGTGATCACGCCGGCAACGGCATCATCGTGTGCTCCATCGAGAACCTCGACCCCATGGGCGTGCATACCGGCGACTCCATCACCGTGGCGCCGGCGCAGACGCTCTCCGACCTTGAGTACCAGCGCATGCGTGTCGCCTCGCTCGCCATCTTGGAGAAGATCGGCGTCGAGACCGGCGGCTCCAACGTGCAGTTTGCCGTGAACCCCAACACCGGCCGCCTGATCGTCATCGAGATGAACCCGCGCGTGAGCCGTTCGTCCGCGCTGGCCTCCAAGGCCACGGGTTTCCCCATCGCCAAGGCCGCCGCGCGCCTTGCCGTGGGCTACACGCTCGACGAGATCGTCAACGACATTACCAAGGCAACGCCTGCCTGCTTTGAGCCCACGATTGACTACTGCGTGGTCAAGGTGCCGCGCTTTGCCTTCGAGAAGTTCAAGGGTACCGATCCCACGCTCACCACGCGCATGAAGGCCGTGGGCGAGATCATGGCGATCGGCCGCACCTTTGAGGAGGCCTTTGGCAAGGCCATGCGTTCGCTGGAGGATGGCCACCAGGGCATTTGCGCCGGTGGCAAAGAGGGTGCCGATAAGATGAGCGACGATGAGCTTGCTCAGGCTGTGGCAACCCCGACCGAGCACCGCATCTTCTTTGTGGTCGAGGCCCTGCGCCGTGGCTGGGACATCGCTCGCATCCATGCCACCTGCGGCATCGACCCGTGGTACCTCAACCGCATCAACGACATGGTGCAGGTTCAGGAGAGCATCCGCGGCCTGCGTGTGGAGGATATCGACGCCGACGCGATGCGCCTGCTCAAGCAGTACGGCACGAGCGACGCCGAGATTGCCGCGCTGACCGGCTCGGACGAGCGCTTTGTGCGCGCCTATCGCAAGGGCCTGGGCGTGGTTCCCAGCATGAAGACGGTTGATACCTGCGCTGCGGAGTTCTCGAGCGCCACGGAGTACCACTACAAGACGTACGAGAACATCTACCGCACGAGCCCGGATGCCAAGAAGTGCGTGGCTCCCGACGAGACCACGCCGGCGGACAAGCCCAAGGCGATGATCCTGGGCGCCGGCCCCAACCGCATTGGCCAGGGTATCGAGTTCGATTACTGCTGTGTGCACGCGAGCTACGCGCTGGCGGCCCGCGGCTTTGAGACCATCATGGTCAACTGCAATCCCGAGACCGTCTCGACCGACTATGACACGTCCGACCGTCTGTACTTTGAGCCGCTCACCTACGAGGACGTCATGGACGTTATCGACGTTGAGCGCCCCGATGGCGTCGTGGTGACGCTCGGCGGCCAGACCCCGCTTAAGCTGGCGCGCATGCTCGAGGAGAGCGGCGTGAACATCATGGGCACCAAGCCCGATGCCATCGACTTTGCCGAGGACCGCGAGCGCTTCGCCGCTCTGCTCGACAAGCTGGGTATCATGTACCCGCCGGCGGGCCAGGCCACCTCGTTTGAGGAGGCCGAGGCCGTGGCCGCGCACATCGGCTACCCACTGCTGGTGCGTCCGAGCTACGTGCTGGGCGGCCGCGGCATGATGATCGCCTACGATGCCGAGCATCTGCGCGATTACATGGCCGAGGCCGCGCGCATTAGCCCCGACTACCCGGTGTACCTCGATCGCTTCCTGGAGGGTGCGATCGAGTCCGATGTCGACGCCCTGTGCGATGGCGAAGAGGTCTACATCGGCGGCATTCTGGAGCATATCGAGGAGGCCGGTATTCACTCCGGCGACTCTGCGACCTGCATTCCGCCGTTCAGCTTTAGCGAGAGCCTGCAGGCGAAGCTCCGCGAGACCACGCGCCGCATCGCGATGGCGCTGGGAGTCCGCGGCCTGGTTAACGTGCAGTACGCCATCAAGGGCGAGACCGTTTACGTGATCGAGGCCAACCCGCGCGCAAGCCGTACCGTCCCGTTTATCTCCAAGGCCACCGGTGTGCCGCTGGCCAAGTGCGCGGCGCGCATCATGGCGGGCGATTCCATCGCGAGCTTGGGCCTGCCGAGCGACGAGCGTCAGCTGGACTGGTTCTGCATGAAGGAAGCCGTTATGCCCTGGGGTCGTTTCCCGGGAGCCGACGTTATCCTGGGGCCCGAGATGAAGTCGACGGGCGAGGTCATGGGTATCGCCAAGAGCTATCCCGAGGCATACGCCAAGACGCAGCTGGCGATCGACTACAAGCTGCCCGACCCGAGCGCCGGCAAGGTGTTCATTAGCGTGTGCGACCGCGACAAGCGCCATATCCTTTCGGTCGCCCGTATCCTGCGCTATCTGGGCTTTGACATCTGCTCTACCGAGGGTACGGCACACGTGCTGCGCGGCGGCAACGTGACGTGCGAGGTCGTGGAGAAGATTAGCGGCCCGCACGACGGCGAGCGTCCCAACATCGGCGACCTCATCGCCGATGGCAAGATCGCGGTAATCATCAACACGCCGTATGGTCCGGGTTCGCGCGGCGACGGCTATCGCGTGCGCACCGAGGCCGTCCGTCGTGGCGTGACCTGCGTGACGGCGATGTCTGCCGCCAACACGTACGTGAGTGCCATCGAGGCGGTGCGTGAGGACCAGCAGGGTCACGGTAGCGCCAACGACATGGGCATGGACGTCATCGCCCTGCAGGATCTGCCGCAGTACACGGTGTAGTGTGACCTGTCCGGCCGGGGCGGGAGGGGCCGAGATTTCCCCCTTTCGCTCCGGCTGCAAGCAGAGTCGCTCAGGAGGAAACTCGGCCCCTCCCGCCCCGGTCTGCGGTGACTCGGTTGCACCGTGTGCTGCCGAAGGGGCTTTGCGCGATGACTAGGGCTGAATAGAAAATGAGTGTGGGCTCTGTCGTTCGAATGAACGATGATGATGCCGCCGCAGACCAACAGCAGGGCAA